>CAYNMB010000036.1:0-3234 GCA_964398235.1 uncultured Candidatus Bathyarchaeia archaeon
GCTCTCCTATTAACTGGATATGGGACGCCGTCTTTCCCGCCATAAGCGAATGAATATTTTACGGGGTCTCTCCAGCTAGGTTTTGATCCATAAATTATTTCAGCCACCAGCGCTAGACCTCTAATTGTTGATGGACCTATGCCCTTAATGCCCAGTAGCTCCTCGTAATTTCTTGGCTGTATCTCATAGGCTTTCTTTAAGGCTTTCCAGTTTATTGTGAATGGCATTCTAAGAAACTCTGCAATATATTCCTCTCGGCTTTTTGCAGGCAGTTCAGGAATCCATTCTTCAAGAGATTTTTGACATGCTGGTCGAATCGTCTGAAGCATTCTCATAACCTTCTGAGTTCTCTCCTTAGCTATGTCAACTGATGTTTTTCGGCATTCCTCGCTTTCCCTAGCCGTCATATCTAAGGCTACGGGACGCTTAACATCTCCAACTATAGCGTTATGGGGCTCAACAACAAAATTTTTCACATTTTCTGAGAGCCAGTGATATCTGCGCGCAGTCCTGTCATTCGTATTCATGCCCTGCTGTATGACAGCCCACTTACCATCCTCAGTAACGAGAAATGCATGATGATACAGTGGGTATCCATCTTGTATGGCGGCGTTGTCAACCTTAGCGCTCATCCTACTGGCATACTGCAAGCTTGCTATCTTATTGGTTGAGAGATTAAATTTCTCGCCAACTTTAATTATCTCCGACAAGGCTTCCTTAGAGACCCTGCCTTTCCCGCCGCATACAGCGATTCCTAAATCTTCATCTTTTAAAGCTGTTTTTAAAACTCCAGTAACAACGGTTGTTAAGCCGGAGGAATGCCAATCATAACCTAAAACACACCCGAATGCCTGAAACCAGTAAGGGTCAGAAACTCTCTGAAGGAAAACATCTCTACCATACTCGTCAACGATTATCGTCACTATTTCCCTAGCTAAGCCAATCATGCGTTTAACAAGCCACTGAGGCGCCTTACCGCCATGAAGTGGAAGTTCCGTAATGCCTGTTCTCTTCAATTTTTCCCACTACAAACAAAATCTACAGTCTTTCTCAAAAATATTTATATTAGGAAGTAGAAACTTAAATTTTCCGTATTTTCACCATAATTTTTCCTTCTCTATCTATTTCTCCTCGTTTGATCCGCGTCGTTGATATTGGTATTTGATCCTCCGCCAGAACCATGTCGATAACTATTATCTTTAATGGTGGAAGCCCATTTTTCTCTCTCAGAACATTTATTTTCTTTGCTCTAGGCTCCGTTTCTTGACTGACAACTAGGGCCTCAATTTCTCTGCTAGTTATGGTTGGACCATAGGGATCCGAGAGCGGAATGATCTTGGCTCTTGCTGAGAGTCCTCTCTCCTCTAAGAATTTTAATAACTCTTTTTCTCTCTCTTCATAAGGGGCGATCCCATGATTCTTGCGCAGTTTTTTTGCAAACTCATCTGTGCAAAGCCCGATCAAAACGTTTTCACCATAATTAAACGCCGTCATAAGTAGGGTTTTATGCCCTCTATGAAGCTCATCAAATGTTCCGCCGACAGCAACTACCTTAAACCTCAACTCTCATCCCCAAATTTTTAAGTTGTTTTCTTTTCCTCTCGGGGTCTTAAAAATGGAAAAGCCTTATAACAAGCCTTTATCATCGGCGGCCCTAAAATAACCATAAAGGGTATTTCCGTGGCAAAAGTCCAAACGAATATTATGGGTATAAGGGAATGAGGTATCGGCTGTCTAAAATAAGCCGTTGGACCGAAGAAAATTTGACTGTAGGCCCAAACAACGATGGCTATTATAGCGCTTCCGGCGCTTAACCCCATAACGGATCCAACAGCATAATTTCTCCAATCAGGCCATAATTTTGAAATCACCGCGACAATCAATAGGCTTGAAACAACGGTGACGATGAACAACATGGTGATTTCCAGCGAGGATAATTTGAAACTAAAATATGCTTGGCTTTCTGCCGGCAACAGAACAGTTGGCAATAGAAGACCCGTAACCACTATTATGCTTCCAACGACCGCGCCTGTGAGAATTTTCTTCCAGTTAAGTGTGGAGCGGGCAATATGACCTAAAATGAAAAATCCGATGAAATTAGCTGTAACTCCCGCTGAAAGACTTAGCAAAGCGTCTCCATGGAAAAGCATGTCTCTTATGAATATGCCGATAGCCGCGCCCACTCCTCCAACCCAAGGACCAAATAATGTTGCGAAAACCGCCGGTATCACGGCTGCAGGCCAAAAAGCAACTCCTCCAGGACCCGTTATGCTTAGATCAGTCAAGCGTCCTATAAGGGCATACAAGGCTGCGCAAACTGCAATCATTGCGATGTTTAATGTTTTTATTCCTTTTATTTGAGTTTTCTGAGTTATGGCGTTTTGTTTCAAGGAGATCACTCATCCATTGTTTGAAAAACTTAATTATTGTTTGGAGAAATAAAATTTATGTATATAATGTTTAAACATGTTTTAACTCGATCATTAAATGAAATAATAAAATAAGCGGCAACAATTAATATCTGGGATGAACCCATATGATTGTCGGTTTAGATGTTGGTGCAAGCTTAACAAAAGGCGTTCTCATAGATGATGAGTTAAAGTTTCTAGGCAAAAGTATTCTTCCAACCGCTGAGCCGAAAGAGACCTCCATAAAAATTCTAAAAAACCTTTTAAGGGAAATTGGTGGCGATTATAGGGAGAAAGTAAAGTTTATTGCGGCAGCTGGTGGCGGTTCAAGGTTCATAGGATCTCATATTATGGGATTATCAGTTAAGAGGGTTAATGAGATAAGGTCCATAGGCTTAGGAGGTTTATTCCTCTCTAGAAGGAAAGAATGTTTGGTTGTCAGCGCTGGAACTGGAACAGCTATTGTGGCAGTTTATGATAACGGTAAAATAGTAAAGCATGTTGGTGGAACAGGTGTTGGCGGCGGAACAATAATCGGTTTGTCAAGAATATTGCTTAAGACTGAAAATTTTTCGGTCATAGAGAATATGGCCCTAAAAGGCAACACAAGTAATGTAGATTTAACCGTTAAGGATATTGTTGGCGAATCCATCGGCATTGTTCCAGCTGATGTAACGGCTTCAAACCTCGCCAAGCTTAAAGAAAGCTCCAATCCAAACGACGTTGCAGCCGGAATCATCAACATGGTTTCCCAAACAATAGGCGTCATAGCAGCCATGGCTGCAAAAGCATGTAAGCTCGAAAAAAGCGTCGTAATTGTTGGTAC
>CAYNMB010000036.1:3334-14037 GCA_964398235.1 uncultured Candidatus Bathyarchaeia archaeon
CTCTTTAATGTTGAAGGGGTTGGTTTTGACCGCCGCCAAAATCCTTGAAAAGAAACTTCAGGTTCTCGTCGAGCTTAGAAACTATAAAGTTTTGGGTAGGGAGGAGATTAAAAGCGGTGCATTAGTTACTGTTGAAGACGCTGAAGGAAAGAAGATTCTCATATGGATCATATTAACTGGTGAAGCTGTAGGTGTCCGATATATTGAGCAAATGTTAAAGTATATGGAGTCAAAGGGGGCTGAAAGAGGCATAGTGATGGGTGAAAAATATACGCAGTCAGCTAAATCTAAAGCTCGAAAAAACAATATTGAGCTAATTCCACAGGACTTTCCATCCTTCAACATATTTAAGCATAATCTAGTTCCAAAACATGAGGTTCTATCCCCTGAAGAGCGAAAAAAGGTTCTCGAAAAATATCGCATTGAACCCTATAAGCTACCGCGCATAAAAACATCGGATCCAGTTATAAGGGTTATTGGAGCTAAACCTGGAGACATAGTGAAAATAGTTAGAAAGAGTCCAACAGCCGGAGAAAGCATCTATTATCGCTACGTGGTTGAAGGCTAGTAAATCCCCCTCAACCCCTTCAGGAACCTCCTTCATTTTTAAGTTCATAAAGAATCACCAGCGCCTCACCTAGCGGTATACTCATTTTAGCGGAAAGTTCTCTAGGCGTTATATTTGAGTTCTCAGACAAAATTTTCTCCTTTATATAGGCTTTATGATGTCTATACATAATCATGGCGTGAACTGTTTCCACTAGTATTGGCCAAAGAGGATTGTTTACGTATTTGCTAAAATCTTCTTGGACCATATTAAATAAAATGGATGGGGAAAGAATAACTTAGATTTTTTCCTTTAGAAGGAATCATGTTTGCGGCGGTTTAAAGAAATATCTTGGCCATTGAGGCCATGTTGTAGAAACGTTTGTGTCAAAATCAACCTCTAGCTCCATGCCTACTTTTATATCCTCATGTTTTATGTCTTGAATTATCCCCGGTATGCGAACATTACCTTCAATTTCTATTATTCCAAAAGCGTATGGCGCCATATGCTGAAACTTTTCTGGCGCAATATGAATGATCGTATATGTTATTAGCTTTCCTCTATTCTTTAAAGGCGTCCAGCTTAAGTCTGTTGAGAAGCATTTTGGACATGTTGCTCTAGGCGGCACGAAAATGTTTCCACATTTGTTGCATTTCACGCCCATAAGTTTTCTTTCGCCTATAAACTTGTAGAACTGTTCTATTGTAAATGGACAGCTTTCACTCACGTTTTCACCCCCTACGATAAATATGAACTATACATGTAGCTCCGCTTCCACCAAGATTATGCGATAAACCAATTTCACATCCCTCAACCTGCCTATCCTCCGCTTGATCGGTGAGCTGAAGATATATTTCGTAAAGCTGAGCGACTCCAGTTGCACCAACTGGATGCCCCTTTGCTTTTAGTCCGCCGCTGGTGTTAACCGGTAAATTTCCTTCAAGCATTGTTTCCCCGCTCTCCACGAGTTTTCCACCTTCACCGGGCTTGCAGAATCCTAGGTCCTCATAAGCAATTATTTCCGCTATGGTGAAGCAATCATGCACTTCTGCAACGTCAACATCCCGTGGACCTATGCCAGCCATTTCATAGGCTTCTTTAGCAGCAAGCTTAGCGGCCCTTAAACTTGTTAGGCTTTCCCTTTCATAAAGCCCTATAGAATCGGTTCCATGTCCGGAGCCAATTATATAGACTGGCGTATCCGTATATTTTTTAGCAATTTCAGGTTTTGTTAGAATAGCACAGCTTGCTCCGTCAGATATTAGGGAGCAATCGTAGAGTTTAAGCGGTTTAGCAATAACCCTTGAACTTAAAACTTTTTCAACAGTCACCTCCCTTTGCATATGTGCCTTGGGGTTAAGGGTGGCATTATGATGATTTTTAACTGCAACTAGGGCCATTTGATCCTCCCTAGTGCCATATTTGTTCATGTGAGCTGTGGCCATTAGTGCGAAAAGCGCTGGAAAAGTTGCGCCATTCCATTGCTCGAATGGAAAATCAGCCGCCATAGCTAAATAATCGGTGACTTCCGGGGTTGTTCTGTTGGTCATTTTTTCAAAGCCGCCTACCATAACAACATCGTAGATGCCGGACAATATTGCGAAGAGCCCATATCTTATCGCGGCTCCAGAAGAAGCGCAGGCAACTTCAACTCTAACAGCTGGCGTTGGAAGTAAACCAGCCCAATCCGACATTATTGGCGCTGAATGGCATTGATGCTCAAATGACTCGCACATGTTGCCGACTATAAGGACGTCAATATCCTTTTTTGGATCTAGATTAGGACACCTGTTAAACGCTTCTAATGCAGCCTCCGCAAACATTTCCCTACCTGAAACACCAGTTCTTTTGCCAAATTTAGATAGTCCAGCTGAAACTATCGCTGCTAAAGGTTTACCCCTCAAATCTTCCACCTCTAGATTAATGCAAAAATTTAGTGGAAGACTAATATATCACTAGCGTCAAAAAGTTTTTTCATACATTTTTCCTTAGAGTCTCAACTATTTTTTCAGCTCTTTTTATACCTAGCATCGTTATCTTGTATTCTCTTCCAGAAGTTCTTTCAACCAAGCCCTCCCCCGTCAGTTTGGGTAGCTCATTCATTATGGTTTTCTTAGCCTTTCCGATAAGCATTGAAAGCTCCCTTGTTGTTAAAGTGTCTTTTTGAAGTATTCCAAGCCCTTTACCAACATATGCTCCAAGAAGCGCTAGGCAAATAGCGTTTCTAGCAGTTAAATCCTCCTCTGAAACAATTATTGGCCCATCAACGGTTATTTCCACTATTCCAGCAATCATGTCTGCAAGCTTCGCTAAATCTGGAATAAAAGATATTTTCTGAATTATCTCGATTCCAGGATATATTCGGGTTAAAAACTTAATCATTGATTCAATAACCTGATTTACGTCTCCTTCAAAACTTACTTTAACCCCGCCAGCCTCTAAATATACCTTAATTTTCTCCTTCTCACTCAATTCTCAATTTTCTCCCTAATTTTTGGCAGAGTTTCATCTAAAAAGAATTTTACGCCTAATGTTGTTATCCTATATTCTCCGCGTCCAACTCGTTCAACTAAACCCGCGCTTGTAAGCTCGCTTAGTCGAGCTGCAACCGTTCTACTTTTTATTCCAGTTAAGGATGCTATTTCGCTCATGGAAACCGAATCCTTTTCTAAACGTCCAGTTTTATACCCTATATAAGCCTTAATAAGATTCAGCATTATTACGTTTTTATCTCCTCCAAGCTTTTCCCGCGGAACTGTTACGACCGGCCCCTCCGGCGTAAATGCGATTAAACCTTTCACGTTTTCCAGAAGATCACCAATATCTATGGTTAATGCTAGATCTGAGGCTAGATCAAATGTTGGGAGAACTTTGCCCATAAAGCTGAAAAAGGCTCTTATAACCTCCTCTGGACTTCCAGAGAATTTAGCCTCCACATCCTTATATTTAATGGTTAATTCAAGATTTGATGTTTCATCACACATGAGTAATCACAAATCCTTTTACGTTTTAGGTATATTAATTTCAATTTAAAGATTTTTCGTTTTCATAGCCGTAAAGCATAGATAATGGATACGCCCTATTTAAAATAAGGGAAGGGGCTTTTGGGCGCGGAATGGTTTAGGAGTGTGAATCCTTGAATTCATTAAAAGTTCTCCCTAGACGCTTAAGTTTGCCCAAGATATTCGATATTCTCGTCGCCTATTTGAATGTGGGAGCCGATAAAGAATATTTTGGTGTAAGTGAAGTTGCAAGCAAGTCAAGCGTCACTTTACACAACATCAGTCGCAACAATAATTTTCTAAAGAGCTGGGGCTTCATAGAAGAAAGCGAGAAGGAGCCTGGAAAATACAAGTTAACTAGGGAAGCCGCCGAATTTGCCTACGCATATAGAATAGATCCTGAAGGTAATCTAACGAAAAAATTGCTCCGAGAGATTCTTTCTAAAGATGAGGTTTTAGTGAAGTTTGTTGAACGAATAAAAAGGGATGATTTGGATAGGGAATCTGTAATGCTTGAGCTTCCAAGAGTTATTGGAGATTTAAGGGTGGATAAAGTTGGATTAAACGCTTTCCTAGACTTAATAGCATATGCTTTTGAAATAAATTGGCCATCCGTTTCTGTTAAGCCAGCGAGGAAGACTGTTATGCCAAGGGAAACTAGAGCCATTAAAGGGAAAGGGGCTGCAAGGAGAGCTGAAAGAAAAGTTGCTAGGAGGTTAGAGTCCATTGGACCCAACTTATCATTGAATCTAACCATAAGTCCAGAAATGTCTCCAGAAAAGCTGAAGGAATATATTAAGGCGATTCTTGAAGCATATGACGAGCATGTTCAAAGCAAATCTAAGTAAAACTGCCATTTCATGACTGACTTCTCAATTTAGGTAAGACTTCATCCTCAATCCACTGATCTCCCTTAGGGCTCAGCATCCAATAAGGCTTTCCTACATTCGGTTTAAATACAAGTCCCCGCTTAGCCATTTCATTAAGTCTAGAAGAAACCTGAGAATTTATCCCAGAATACTTAAGAAGCCGCCTTATTTGCGAGGGCCTGCTACTTTTGTCTTTGGAGAAGTATAAAATTAAGCCGATTGCTTCATAATGCGTGATTACTTTAGTATCTTTTAAGACTAGAATCGGCCCCTCCTCTGTAAATCTTACAATTTCATCGAATTCCCTTTCACTACCCTGTATAATGATTTTTGAAACCATTTCTTCTACTTCATTGATGAAATTTTCTGGCAAGGACTTTAATGTGTTGAGAAGTTCATCCGCACTTGAGCCTTCTATGACTATTTTGCCGAAAGATGTTTTTATTTCCGCTTGGATCCTCCCCAAACTGAATCTCCCGCTTCCCCTTTAATTAAAATATGTTTTCCCGCGAAAAGGGAAAAATGTTGGCAACATTAATTAATACATGGTATTAACGTTATAAATGTTAATGTCGGTATTTAACATGATGTTAAGTGTTTTTAAGCCGTTTTAGAAAGTTTCTCTGTTAGTTTCTCCCTTAATATTTTGTTCACGAGTTTTGGTTTAACCCTTCCCCTCAAATCTTTCATTATCATGCCCATTAAGGATCCGAAGGCTTTTTCCCCTCTTTTAGCAATAAGCTCCACGTTCATATTCACGTATTTGTCTATCAATGATCTAACCTCTTCTTCACTAAGCATTTCTAGGCCAAGCTTCTTTATGGCATCTAAAGGCGTTGCATTTTCATGGGCGGTTAGCCACTTAACGATCTCCGGAATGGATTCCTTTGAAGTTTTCTCCAAGCCCACAAGTCTGAAAACATCAATTATTTGCTCCTCAGTTAATGCCTCGATTTTTACGCCTTCACGTTTAAGAGCTTTAAATGTTTCTGTTAGAGTGGCGGCTACAACTGTTGGCGACACATTCGTTTCCTTGACAATGGTTTCAAAAAGTTCATCATATTCCGAATCTAAGAGCTGTCTTGCAAGTTTCTCATTTATCCCGTAGCTTTCTCTCAGTCTCCTAATTCTCTTCTCAGGCGGCTCCGGCAATTGAGCCTTCAGCTTCTCCAAATATTCTCTAGTTACTTTTATCGGCGGGACATCAGTTTCCGGATACATTCTAGCGGCTCCAGGACGTGGACGCATATATCTTGTCGTTCCATCTGGATTTGCCGCCCGAGTTTCTTCTGGAACCCCTTTAAGGGCTTCACGTGCTCTTTCAATCACGGCTCTAAGAGCGTCTGAAGCGTTTTCAACATCGCCTACAACTATTACAACAGCGTCTTCATCTCCAGCTCCAACACGCTGTTTTAGCTTCTCTATCTCCTCATTTGAGACACCATAGGATTTTAATTCATCAGTGTGAAGTATTCCGCCGACTCTACCCCAAAATCTAGCCCTATCAGCTAATTCGCGGCCAAACCTCAATCCGGGAGCTAGTTCAAAGCCTAGTAATCCGGCGAATTTCGGCAGTTTAACCGCTAAAATCGTTTTATTCTCCTTTATTGCTCTTCTCAATATTTTACATTTTGTCTCCTTAAATAGGGAAGAAACGTTGATAAATTTCTCCCTTAAATCTTCCTCTCTGAGCCCCCGCCTATTTAGCTCATCGCGTATTTTTAGGAGGTTTAGCTGACGTTGAACCTCATATTCAACAACCTTTGAAATAAGCTCGAGTTCTTGTACACCTTTTATCTCTATTAGAGCTCCATCTTTAATGGATATGTTTAGATCCTGTCTTATTGTTCCAATTCCCCGCTTTACTCTACGGGTAGCTCTTAAGATTTTGCCGATTGCAAGCGCGACTTTTCTAGCTTCTTCAGGCGTATTTATTACGGGTCCGGTTGTAACTTCAACTAATGGTATGCCTAGTCTATCAATCCTATAACGTATAAGAAGACCTTCCTCACCCATCTTTCTAGCAGCGTCTTCCTCTAAGCATATGTGCTGTATGGGCACTTTCTTCCCATCAACTTCTATTGAACCATTCACAGCCACAACGCATGTTCTCTGGAAACCCGTGGTGTTAGATCCGTCTATAACTATTTTCCGCATGACATGAACTTCATCAATAGGCTTAGCGTTCATCATCAACGCTATGATCAACGCTATTTCTAGGGCTTCAGGATTAAGCTCATGCGGCGGCTCTTCATCCATTTCTACAAGACATGAGGTTTCGGTGTCAGCCTCATAAAGTATCTTCACACCCTTCTGAAACTCAAAGAGGGCTGCTGGATCAATTTGACCAAGTTCACTTTGCGTTGGCCTCAGTCTGCGCAGAAACACTATCTGTGGCTCACCCTTAAAGAGCTGAGGTTTGCAATCACAGAAGAGCTTTGCTTTGGTTGCTAACTGCTGATGGATTTCTAAACCCACTTTAAGCCCAATTTCGCTATAATTGATCTTCAATTCCTTTATCCTCCTTCAATCATTTTAGCCTACTAATTTAGGCGGTTCAATATGCTCGACGGTTCTTTTAGAAAACTCGTTGGCAATATTTGTTAGGAGTAGTTCTTTTGCTTCATCAATGTTTTTTGCTTGGGCTAGACACCACATCATTTTAACGAGAGCTGTCTCGGCAAGCATGTCGCCAAGAGGTATTACTCCCATCGCCAATAAGTCTCTTCCATTAGAATAAACATTCATGTTAACTCGACCCCAGATGCATTGGGAAGTCATAGCGACAATTACGCCATTGTCAATGGCCTTCTTAATGGATGGGAAACACTCGCGTCGAATATGACCTAGGCCGGACCCCTCTAAAATAATGCCCCTATAACCCTCTGAAACATGCCAATCAATAATCTTCGGATTCATGCCCGGATAAAATTTTATGAGCGCAGCTCTCTCATCGAATTCAGCTCTTAACATAAGTTTCCTACTAGGATCCCTAGGCTTATAATCATTCACCAGCATGAAAATTTTATTCTCCATTATTCTGGCGAGAGGCCTAGCATTTATGGTTTTAAAGGCGTCCCTACGGCTTGTATGACATTTTCTAACCTTTGTTCCCCTATGCAAAATTATTGACTCGTCTGATGGGGTTTCATGCATGGCGACGGCGACCTCGGCGAAAGGACCCCTAGAAGCTGCGTAAACAGCGCCTATAAGATTCATAGCGGCGTCAGAGCTGGGTCTATCCTCTGATCTCTGCGCCCCGACAAATATGACTGGTACAGGTAGATTTTGCAGAGCGAAGCTGAGGGCTGCGGAAGAATAACCCATAGTGTCCGTTCCATGAGTTATAACCACGCCATCAACCCCTCTATTTATGCATTCAGCCGCAGCCTTGGCAATAGCCGACCAATGTTTAGGCGTTAAATCTTCACTGAAGATGCTAAAAAGTATTTTAGCGTCAATGAGAGCTATGTCCGATAGCTCTGGGATAATGCTGTATAGATCGTTTGCGGAGATAACTGGCCTAACCGCGCCAGTTCTATAATCCACCCGACTTGCTATTGTTCCACCCGTGCTTAGAATGGTTACTTTAGGTAAATCCGGCTTTTGCTTTGGCGGTGGAGGCGGAATAAAAGAGGGCTTCTTTTCAGTTCCTATGCGCTCAATTTTTGTTGTAGGGGTGACTTCTATGCCAATATTATAGCCCGATTTACTTTTTATCACAATATGTTTGTCATCACTGTATTCGGAGCGTGGAAGCAGAATCCCTTCAAAAACAACATTGTCTTTAACTACGCGTACTAAATCGCCGACTTCAGCCCCCGCCTCCATGAGCATCCTTAGGGCTGTGCCTCTATAGCCATGTAGCTCCTTGCTCACCCATTTACCTCCATAATCTTTAAAGAGACGAACCTAATAACCACTATGGAGAAAAAATTCTTTAGTAATCCTAATTGGGCTTTTTAACGTTGCTGATTCGTTTAAAGATTTTCTAGGAGGATATTATCTTGTAAACAGTATCGCCCTCTCTAACCCTTTGATTCACTTTTAACCCAATTTTTTGTCCGCTATGAGCGGTTTCCACATTTTTATGCTCTATTTGCATCGACTCAACCGTCTGCTCAAAGTTTGTTGTTGCACCCTTTATGAGAATTTTATCGCCAACTGATAAAGTGTCGGTTAAATCAACTACCGCAACACCTATCCTCGTAAAATAATGGGTGACTTTTCCAACTTCCTTAAGCTCCCGCTCAGACATATTTTTCCACCAACCTAAAGTCTATTAGCTACCAAAACTTAAATATTTGCATTCATGGACTCAATCTACCTTTCAAGTGAATTTAATTAAAAATAAAAAAATAATGTAGGAGCCCCGGGTTTTAGAATTTGGAGCGCGTCATAGAAAAACTGGTTTTCACTGCAAATATTTTTCAGGGTTCGCCTTAAGTTCCTCTATGCTTATCCCTAGTTCCTTCGCCTTCTTCATTAGTTCTTCAAGTTCCGTTTTTAGCCTCTTTTTCTCCTCCTCTTTTGAGAGATAAACTGTGAAGGTTTCTAGAGGCCTTATTTCCATAAGCTCTACTGTTGCTGAGAGAGGCTTAAATTCCCCGTTTGGACCAACCTCATAATTTATTGTGAGCCTTGCCGGCTTCTCAGCAGCATTACGCTTATTAATTTCTTCAACAAGCTTGCCTGCAAGATCAACCCACACTTTCTTATTTTCCTCTCTAACATTTTCTGGCGCCTTAGTGTAAAACATTGAGTAAAACCATCTTTTAGCTCTGAATAAAGCGCTTTTACTTGTAGGGGTTATTCTAAACCTCTGTACTGGCATACGTTTACCCCCATAATCCAAAATAAATTTATATATTAGTATAATAAATATGTTCCCTCATCCACCTAAAAACATCATATTTATGCCATAAATTCAAATAGAGGCCACCATCTTATCTATTCATTAGACGGGGTTTAAATGAATCATAGAGAAAGATTTTTCAAGGCGTTGGAGCTGGAGGAGCCAGATTTTGTTCCTATAACGGATCTTGCACTTGACCCTCCAATCGTTGAAGCAATTTTAGGTAAAAAATTGTCTAGTATGGTTTTCACTATGGCTGGTGGAAGCGCCAGCTGGCTTTCCTCCCTAAATTATAGGCTTGCCATGATTGAGGCATGTAAGAAATTGGATTTTGATGCAGTATGCGCTCTCTCAGACTATTCTTTGACGACGAGAGACTATAAGCCAACCTACATAGATGAGAAAAGATATGTTGACCACTGGGGTAGAGTTATGCAGACAAGCGTAAGGGCAAAGACAACTTACTTTGTTGGCGGAACCGTAAATTCTCCAGAAGATTTAGAAAACTATGAGCCTCCAGACGCATCTCATCCAGACATTATAGAAATGATTGAAAGAATCATGAAAGCCACGAGAAAGGAGGACTTCGCCGTTATAGCGCAATGCCACAGCGGCTGGCATCTAGCCTTCCAAGTAAGGGGTGGAATAGACAAAATAGTTATAGACTTTTATAGGAATCCAAGCTTTGCCAAAAAGCTTTTGGAGAAGATTTCTAGGGCTTGTCAAGGCTTTGCAAAAGTCATGGCTGAAGCAGGTGTCGATGCAATATTTGTTACAGATGATTATGCTGACAGAAAAGGACCCTTTATGAGTCCAAAATTGTTTAGAGAATTCGAGCTGGAAAATTTAAAGGAGATTGTAAGGATTGGAAGGAAATATGGTATTCCAGTTTTAAAGCATTCTGATGGAAATCTCTATCCAATACTGGATGACATTATAGATTCTGGAATAAATTGTTTACATCCGATAGAGCCGAATGTTATGGATTTAGCTGATGTAAAGAAAAAGTATGGGCATAAAATATGCCTAGCTGGAAACGTTGACTGCAAATACGTTCTACCCTTTGGAAGTGAGGAAGATGTTAGAAGGGATGTTAGGAGATGTATTGATGCCGCCGGAGAAGGTGGAGGCTTCATTCTAACCTCAAGTAATTCTCTTCATGCAAATGTTAAGCCAGAAAACATTCTCATAATGGTTGATGAAGCAAGAAAATATGGGCGCTATCCATTAAAGAAACATGAATAAAAAGGCATTGCTAACGTCCGCTAACAGTCAACGTTAATTGGACATTCGACTGATCCATTATTAGCTGATTTTAGAGAAGCCTCTATGAAAGCTATAATCTCAATGGTTTCTTCGGGATCTATTGGCATTTTGCGGGTCTGAAACATTTCCACAACTTTTTTCAGCAGCTCCCTATAAATATAGCG
>CAYNMB010000037.1:0-13583 GCA_964398235.1 uncultured Candidatus Bathyarchaeia archaeon
GTCATCCAGGTATGGGTTAATCTTTGTATAGTATATTTCAGTTGTTCCGCTTCTCTTATCCTGCCACACTATATGTGCGCAGTCTTGAGAGTCCACTACGACCATGGGACGCCTACCCTTTTCGTCATCATCAGGGGTAAGTAACGTCTTGTCTATGAGCACGCTACCGTCACTACCATCCACCAGCATGTAAGCGATCTCGGTAGAACTCGTCTCCCAGTAGTCGTTCCAAACTATGTGAACATTGCCTTGCGAATCTACAGCTATGCTAGGCTCGTTAGAGTAGTCTGGAAACATAACTTGATCCGTAAGCATGACGGGAGCTATCAGCACATTCCCATCTTCATCGAGCTTCGTATACCATATGGCTCCTTGCTCGTCGTATGAACCGTCCCTCCAGACTATGTGAACTGCGCTTCCAGCGGCGATGGCGGGAGCAACCGACTGGACATCATCATCTACGCTAACTATGGTTGGCTCTACAACAATTATGTTGGCTGGATCTGCTTCGTCTCCATCTAAATCATCGCGATACGGATCAACTTTAAAGTAGCTGACCTCCCTCATATAGCTGTGATACACTATGTGAAGGTAATTGCTATCATCCACAGCTAGCTTGGGCTTCCTATAACATTTGTCGGGTCGCCAATCGGTCCATAGTGGGGCAATAACGTCGGCGGTATAGGAATCAGAGGATGGAAAGCTACTTGGACCGTTAGTGGATGTTGGGCTGGTTATGGTGAAGCTCATGTATCCGTTGGAGCTTACGTAGACTGTATTATAGGAGGTTCCGTAGAAGGTAAAGTCGAATCCAATTGGAACTGGCGCTGATGAGTCGTCTTCTTCGGCTCCCACAGGCGTCCCATCGGAGGCGTCTATCCAGTTGAAGGAAATTTGACTCCAAGTATAGTCGCCAGCAACATCATCCCAAGTGAAGCGGTAGCTTGAAAGGCTAGAAGGCGTGACTCCAATGTCAACTCCATGGGTACCATCACCCTTGTTCACGCCGGTGATAGAAGTTTCTCCCTCCGCACCGGAGGAGTCTAAGATGTTTATGTCAATAGTGCCATTCTCATATAAGACAGCTTGAAATCTGCCTAACCTACCGTTATTATAATGGATTACTTTCCATTCAATCACAGTATATCTTTCAGGTTCGGCGCCAAAGGTCTTGTAGTAGATGCCAAGATATAATAATTTTGTGGGAGCTATAAGCGTGTTTCCATCCTCATCAAACATGGCGTAGAAAAGATATCTTCCATCATTATCTATCCATATTAGGTGAGCGTTTCCATTGTTGTCAACGGCTACTATTGATCTCTCTTCATCTAAATCATTGTTTGGATCAGAAACCATGAAAGGCTCTTTAACCACTGAAAAACCTTGGGATGCAACCAGCAATGGAGAAGCAAGCAACAGAAAGCCAAGCAATAAAGCAAATAAGCCCAGACGCTTCGAAAAATTCACAGGCTTCACCACTAATATAATTTATTTAACAGTACAGTAGCATTTTATTCTTTTTACTTAATAAGAATTACCATTATCCTGCCAGTCTTTAATCCTGAAAACTTTAAATGAGACATCTATAAATGTCACATTCAACCCAGCAATAATAGTCACAAACCAAGTTATTTCTAACTCAAGGAAAAATAAGGGCAATAGAATCAATTTTTATTACTTAATCATTCTATTGTAAGCATAAACTTCTTTAAAGCTTTAGGCGCCTTCGAAGGATTTGATAAAGCAGGCGAAAAATATTTAATAGATCTACTTTAAGTTCAAACATAATTTTTATTTCAGTATTCTGCAAGAGAACCATCAATTCTAGCTTTCTTGAACCCTAACCTAAAAACCGTTATCCCTAGAGGGAAGGTTTCTATAACGATGTTAGGCATATGTAGATAACCCCGAAGTTAAGAAAAGGGGGGATTTAGTCTTTAAGGTTTACGTGATTTAGGGAGAATCATTATTCTTCCGAAAAAATTAGGTGAATAAAGCAGTGAGATAAAGACTACTTTTAGTTTCCAGATCCCTAAAATTAGGGATGAGGATAAAATATTTTTGGGTGTTGAACGCTTAATCTTTAATCGCTCCTTCATATTACTAGTGAAATCATAGGTTAGTTACGGGGTATAGTGATGTATGAATGGATTGATCCGCTAAGGTTTTCAGTATGCCTACTCTTTCTTTCAGCAGCCTCCATCTCTGACATAAAAACCAGGGAGGTTCCAAATTTTATTTGGTTGCTTTTTGCGCCGGTAGGCTCAATTTTAACATTAATTTCGCTAGCACTGAATAACTGGAATCTTTCGCTAATGACATTATGCGGCTTATCTATAGTTATAATCGTTGGACTTTCTTTCACACTATTTTATTTAGGTCTCTTCGGTGGGGCAGATGCAAAAGCTTTAATTTGCTTAGCGTTTTCTATGCCGGTTTACCCTAATCTAGAAGTCATCGGGCTTCCGCTTAAGTCCTATTCCCTAAAGTTTTTAATTTTACCACCATTATCAACTTTTAACAACGCTGTTCTCATGGCATCACTTTTAATATTTATAATAACATTGAAGAATTTGGTAGATTTGATAAAAAATGGGATGAAAATATTTGAAGGATTAGAGAGGGAAAAAATTACTACCAAAATTCTTGCGTTTATAACCGGGTTCAGAGTTGAAGCATGTAAAATACGCACTAAAAAACATCATTATATAATCTTAGAAGAGTTTAATAGAGAAGAAGATGGGTCGATAAGAAGAAATCTAAAGATATTTCAGCGTATAAAGGATGAAAAAGGAGAGAACATACCGGAAGAGATTAATGGAAAAATCTGGGTTACGATTGGTTTACCATTTCTAGTTTTCATAACCATTGGTTTTACATTGGCTATACTTATGGGCGACCTAATTTTCTGGCTGTTAAACACAATAATTTAGACTCTTAAGGAAGTATCAAACGGGGCTAAGGGAAATCTTGTTTTGGGTTTTCTTCTTGAGAAGTAAGTTATCAATTATTAGGCATAACGCCTTAAAAACTTCTTCTTTGTTAAGGTTGTTTACGTCAAGAATTACTTGAAATGGTTCAAAGTCTTCACCAAGCTTGAAGCCATAAAGCCTCTTGTATATTTCTCTAGTTTTGCTTTCTCTTTCTTTCATCCGCTTTAATGCTTCCTCAATGCTTATTCCATCTCTTTCAGCTATTCTTTGGGCTCTAACATTTTCTGAAGCGTCAAGCCATATTTTTAGGCTCTTCTCCTTTAAAAGCCAAGGCATCGTCCAGCTATCTAATACGACATTTCCCTCTTTAGCCAACTCGAGCATTTTTTCGTCAACACGCTTATCTAAATCAAGATTTTCTAGGCGTTCATCAAGAAATCTTCTACCCCAATCAGTTTCCCACCATCCTCTTTTTGCTTCTTTATAACCCATTTCAGCGGCGACTGTTTTCAGGGCTTCTCCACCCGAATAGTATCTAAGCCCGTAATGTTCGGCGATTCTCTTTGCAACAGTGCTCTTACCTGAGCCGGCTAAACCTGAGATACATATGATAATCTTCTTTCCATTCTGCTTGGATTTGGACGTCATCTCGTCATTCCAGCTCCTATACCCATGCTGACCCCGAAAATCTTTGAGAGCAAAAAGTTAAAGAAAAATTGGCATATAACATACCAGAAGAAGAATGGTATACCAGTTTTATTCCAAAATAGCGGTATAAAAGCAACTGGATTATTTCCGTAGAAGCCTATTAGTATCCACCATAGGATTAGGAAAGGAACAAAAGTGACTAGGGTTGTTTTCATTTGCTGACCGGATATTTTAGCTCTAATCTGCATTATCCGGATCTCTTGCTTCTTAACTTTAGCCATAAGCTTTTTGTCCCCGGTTTTTTTGGCGAGCTCCCTCTTTGCATTCCATTCAGCTATCTCCTTTTGCCATTCAGCAAGCAATCGGCTATCAACAAATTTGCGATTTAATAGAGTGGTTACGAGGGAGGAAATAAAGGATATAAGTACAATGAAGATTGTTGAGTATGGAAGAACCCCCAGCAAATCTGGCAACATACGCATTTATCCTCCAAGGAACTTCTTTATGCCAGGATAGATTTCCTCAATACGTTCTCTCATTAGCTGCTGATAATACTGGTATATTATTCCCACAGAAAGCAGTATTCCTGTCCCGGTTCCGAAGGCTCCGAAAAAGTCCGCTATAGTTGCTAGTAAGCCAACTATGAGACCGCCTAATAGGGTGACTATTGGAATATATCGTTTTAAGATTGATTCTATGGGTTTCTCAGATCTTCTGAAGCCGGGAACCTGCATTCCTGAATCAACTAGCTGTCTAGCCACTGTTTTAGGATCTAATCCTCCAACTTCAAGCCAAACCCATGAGAAAATAGCGCAGAAGGAGATGAGCATGATGGCGTAAATCATGTATCTTATGGGATCTTCTAAGACGTCCATGAAGCCTCTTGGAGACATAACATAATATGCTAGTCCACCTATAGGTCGGGGTGTGCTTCCAGGGGTATACTCGAAGTCACCAATCAACCTTATCCATGGACCTAGAGTTGCATCGTGGCGATAATTGTTCCATAAGATTTGCGCTATCATATAGATGTTTCCGAACAATGCTGATGCAAATATAACTGGTAGGTTAGAAACGTAAAGAAGGTTTATTGGATATCTTCCTCTAAAACCTCTAAAGCGTGAGTGAGCTATGGGTATCTCAACCCTAACTCCTTGAGCGTAAATGCAGAATAGGAATATCCCTATTGTTAATATTAAACCCAGTATGCTCGGGTCATTTCTAGGTCTTATGAATAGACTTTCTATCGAGCCGCCGGTAATCAGTGTTTGAATAATAGCTGAGATTATCCCCCTATATTTTGCGGGATCGCTTAACGAGGGCATAGTTGAAAAGCAATCTAACATTATGCGCTGCGCCACACCAGCTAAAATAAATAGGCTAATACCGCTTCCAATGCCCCAGCCCTTCTGAATCATTTCATCCAGAAGCATAACGATTAAACCGGCGAAAATCAGCTGCATAAATATTATTAGTGCTTGTTTGGCGTTTATACTGCCGAAGAAACCGCTTAGCAGATAAGCTGATGCTTGAACAATAGTCATGATTATTGAGAAAACCTTGTTTGCTCCAGCAAATAGAGCCCTATCTTCCGGATCGGAGAAGTCAACATTTATGAAGCCTGAGGCTGCGAGTAGCTGCAGTATTAAACCAGCTGTAACTATTGGACCTATACCAAGCTCCATTAATGTGCCTCTGCTTGAGGCAAATATCACTCTATAGAAGAGTATGTCTTCACCTTTACCTAAGCCATAAAGGGGAATTTCGCTCATGACAAGATAAATTATTAGAGCCATAGCTGTCCAAAAGAGCTTCTCATTAAAGCTAACCCTGCGTTCAGGAGCTTTGATTTCTGGAATGAACTGTATTATTGGTTGAAAGGCTTTCAGGAAACGGCTAGCCAAACTTTCCCCTCTTTATATTTAGTTGGGTTTTTAGCTTGCAACCTTAATCTTTTCTGTTTCCTTCTCTGTTATTATTTCTCCTCCAGCCTCTTTAATCTTTCTTAAAGCTATTTTAGTGTATAATGGAACTTTAACTCTGACAGGCAATGTTATTTTTCCTTCACCAAGCAGCTTATTATATCCTAAACTCTCCAAGTCTATGAATATTTTTTCATCTTTTTTGGTTTTAGGCGCCATTTTAACAATAATTTCCTCAAGATCTTTCAAGTTTATACATCGGATATCTCTTCTGAGGCTTTTTGGAGAGAAGAAGCCAACTTTACCAAAATAGTCCGGATCGTATCTTAAAACCCATGACCAGCCGTGCTTATGTCTACCAGCCTTTCGCTCACCTTTTGAACCGCTCTTTCTATGCTGACCTACCCTACCGTAACCGCATGTTCTGGAACCGCGTTTTTTACGGATTTTCCTGAGCTTATGTGGCATTGTTAACCAGCACCTCCAATAAATCTCCTATATCATTCTTTTTAGTAGATCGTTTATTGCTTCACCTCTGTACCCAGTTACACCGCCGCTTTTCCAGCTCTTTTTAATGCTACCCTTATAACCTTTGCTTGGCGGATGAAGACGGAAGACAGGTTTAATGCCGGGGATCTTATTGAATTCAACTTTAAGGGCATATATTGCCTCAGCTAGATCATCTATAGATTTGAAACCGAGATTTTTAATATATTCCTCTGTAAGCTTTTTGTTTCCAACCAATCTTCCCCTCTTCTTCAAAAGTAGCGCAATGGTCTCCTTTGAAACTTCACCCCAAGTTACTTGATTTTGCACCTTCTGAAGCATACCCATATAGGAGGGGCGATTGTCAATTAGGGTTGCATGACAATTTCTGGTTAAATGAAGTAGCTTTAATGTATCTTCAATTTCCTTCCTAACATTGACTGTACCGCGAACCCTGACAACCGCTAAGCATTTATCGCCCTTTTCCACCTTCACTTTCTTTACCTCACCCAATCTAATGGTGTAACAATTTCGTACGTTTTTCTTAAAGCATCAAAAAGTGCATAAGCAAAGGATGGGACGGTTCTTGTTGGACCGTAACTTCTCGTCCAACAGTCTCTGATTCCTGCGAGCCTAAGAATAACTTTAGCAACTTCACTGGCAACCAAACCTAAACCTCTAGGTCCAGGTATCAGCTTAATCTTAACGGCACCACACTTTCCAACCACCTCAAAAGGAAGCGAATGTGGTTGGCCACAACCGCACTCCCAGCTTCCGCAACCCCTACGAATAATTGTAATGTTTAAACGAGCTTCCCTTGCCGCTTTCTCTATGGCGGTTCGCACTTGTGTGGCTTTACCTGAACCTATACCCAGATAACCATCTCTATTTCCAACAGCAACTATAGCTTTAAATCTAGATTTCTCACCAGCGTCAGTCTGCTTTTGCACTAGGCTTATGTTTATAACTTCTTCCTCAAGATTTGGAACGAGTATATTCACTATTTGCGGCTCACTTATCTTAAAGCCGTTAGCGAAAATCTCCTCTAGGGAGGATATTTTCCCCTCTAACACCATTCTGCCAAGTCTTGTGCGCGGAACCCATTCTTCTGAATCTGCAGCTCCACCAAGCCTTTCACTCAAAGCATATCACATCCGCAACATCATACTTTTGAATAGCGGCACATACATTTAAACTTTCAAAGAAACAATACAGATAGTAAATTTAAACTTATCTGCTATTCAAGGCGCATCTAAAAATTTATCCATGAATTTTTAGAATTAATATTGCAGGAGAGAAATATTTATATCTTCTGCATCCTTATGACCATAAAAAATTTGGCGCGTGATTAACAATGAAGAGGGAGCCAATTAAATGGGTTGTTGAAGACCCTGAAAAGAAAAATGTCTTTTGGCCATCTAAGGAGATGAAAAAGAGAGCTTGGGTCAGCGATGGAAAAATATATGAAGAAGCCGCTAAAGACCCGGTTTCATGGTGGGCAAAGCTCGCTAAAGAAGGTATAACATGGTTTAAAGAATGGACTCAAACATATGTTTGGGAGCCACCGTTCTACAAGTGGTTTGTCGGCGGAAAACTGAATATATGCTACAATGCCGTTGACAGACATATTACGACCTGGCGTAGGAATAAGGCTGCCATAATATGGGAGCCAGAGCCATTGGATGAGCCTAATAGAATTTTAACCTATTATGACCTTTATCGAGAGGTTAACAAATTTGCGAATGTGCTTAAAAGTCTAGGTGTAAAGAAGGGTGATAGGGTCGGCATCTACTTGCCAATGATCCCTGAAGTCATAATCGCAATGCTTGCCTGTGCACGTATAGGCGCCGTACACAGCGTTGTCTTCTCAGCTTTCAGCGGACAATCACTTAGAAATAGAATGATTGATGCAGAGGCTAAAATCTTAATCACCGCTGATGGATATTATAGAAGGGGAAAAGTTATTAATCTTAAAGCGAATGCTGACGTAGGTGTTGAAGGCACCTCAATAGAGAAGGTTATCGTTGTTAAGCGCCTATGGAAGGAAACGGATTTAAGCGTTAACATGGTTGAGGGGCGCGATTACTGGTGGCATGAATTGATGGAAAAGGCCGAGTCCTACTGTGAACCAGAGGTTCTAGATAGTGAAGATTTACACTTTATACTCTATACAAGCGGGACAACTGGTAAGCCTAAAGGAATCGAGCATCATGTTGGCGGATATGCTGTACAAGCTTACTGGACAACGAAATGGGATTTCGATTTACATGACGATGACCTATTTTGGTGTACAGCCGATATAGGATGGATCACCGGGCACACCTATAACTGTTATGGACCGCTAATGAACGGCGTAACATTCCTAATTTATGAGGGAGCACCAGATTATCCAGCTCCAGATAGATGGTGGCAGATAATCGAGAAGTATGGCGTGACAGTATTCTACACCGCACCCACAGCAATAAGAATGCTTATGAAGCTAGGTGATGAATGGGTTAAAAAACATGATCTAAGCACCCTTAGAATTCTCGGAACAGTCGGTGAGCCGATAAATGAGGAAGCTTGGCTATGGTACTTTAATGTTGTCGGCGGAGGAAGATGCCCAATAATTGATACATGGTGGCAGACTGAAACTGGGGCAACATTAATTAACTCATTACCCGGCATAGGACCCTTCATACCTACAGTTGCAGGAAGACCGTTTCCTGGCACTAAGTTCACAATTTTAACGGAAGATGGAAAGCCTACAGGCATAGGTGAGGGTGGATATCTAGTCCAAATGTCTCCCTTTGCACCCGGCATGTTCAGAACAATCTATAAGGACCCTGAAAGATTTAAACGACAATATTTCAGCGTCTACGGCGAGAAAATCTACTATACTGGTGACGGAGCTTACATTTACGATGAGATAGGTAACATAAGGATTACTGGAAGAGTCGATGATGTAATGAAGGTTGCCGGACACAGATTATCCACGGCTGAAGTTGAGAATGCAATAGCCCAGCATCCAGCGGTTGTTGAAAGCGCTGTTGTTTCGGCTCCTCACGATATTAAAGGTGAAGTGCCAGTAGCATTTGTTGTGCTCAAGCCTGGATATAAACCGACAACTGAGCTTGAAGCGGAATTAAAGAAGCAGGTTGATAAGGTTATAGGACCTATCGCCAGACCGAACAGAATAATTTTTGTTGATGATCTGCCGAAAACTAGAAGCGGAAAGATTATGCGCAGAATACTTAAAGCGCTATTGAGAAATCAGCCTATAGGCGACACAACAACTCTCATGAATCCGGAATCAGTTCAGATGCTGAAGGAGAAAGTAGGATACAAAGAAAACCAGTAAAAAAATATTTCCCTTCATTTTTCATATCCTCTTTAAAAACTTTCCATAAATTTTTTAGATTATTGTCGTCTTCCCCCAGTAAATTTTTTAAGATATTTTGGAAATCAATAAATTTTTATCTAAATTCTCCTATTCGTAGGATGATTATTGGCTGGAAAAGGATGAGCTAACATTGGAGAGAACTGAGAGAATAATCGGACATGGAACATGGTATGATAAGATGGCTCTTCAAGTGATTGAGCGGGAGCGTAGGCTAGGTAGAAGTCTAGATGTTATTAGAGTGGAGAGTGGAGTAGCTGCTTCAGGTATTCCACATATAGGAAGCGTATCTGAGGTTACAAGAAACTATGCTGTTTCACTAGCAATTGAGGAACAAGGATACAAATCTGAGTTTATAGTTTTCTCCGACAACAAGGATGGTTTGAGAAGCGTTCCCGCCGGATTGCCGAGGTCTCTGGAGAAACATTTAGGCAAACCAGTCACAGATATACCGGATCCATTTGGATGCCATAACAGCTATGGAGATCACATGGTTTATTTATTGCTTGAAGCCTTAGACAAGCTTGGCATAGAGTACAAATTTATAACTGCTGTTGAAGCTTACAGAAAAGGCTTACTTAATAATGAAATAAGGGATATTCTGGAAAATGCTAAACGCATAGGTGAAATCATACATGAGGAAACTGGTCAAGAGAAGTATCTGGAGACTCTCCCATACTTTCCCGTCTGCGCCTCCTGTGGAAGAATATATACTACAAAGGCATATGAGTTCCTGCCCAAAGAGAATAAGGTTCTATATGTATGTGAGGGAATGGAGGTCAAGGGAAGATGGCTGGAGGGATGCGGATACAAGGGTGAAGCTGACTATACTAAGGGCGAGGGGAAGCTGAGTTGGAAGGCTGGAGAGTTTGCGGCTAGATGGCGGGCTTTAGAGATAAAATTTGAAGCCTATGGCAAGGATATCTCTGATTCAGTTAGGGTGAATGATAGAATATCGCGTGAAATACTGAAGTATGAACCGCCGCTTCATGCTCGATATGAAATGTTTCTTGACAAGAGCGGGAAAAAAATTTCTAAGTCAACTGGCAACGTGTTTACTCCGCAAGTCTGGTTTCGCTATGGATCCCCTCAATCCATGCTTCTTTTAACGTTAAAGCGTTTTATTGGAACAAGAAACATATCCGTAACGGATATACCACGCTACATGAATGAACTAGACGAGCTTGAAGATATATACTTTGGTAGAGCTAAAATCAGCGATAGAATGGAAGAGGCGAAGCTAAAAGGATTATATGAATACTGTTGGTTGATGAAGCCTCCTAAAAAGCCGAGTATACATGTGCCATATAATCTCTTAACCTACTTGGCTAAGGTTGCACCGAAGAATTCAGAGTACGACTTTATAGTAGAGAAGCTGAAAGACTATAGATACATTAAAGATGAAAGTGAAGTTAATGAAGACTTGAAGAAACGTATTGAATACGCCCTCAACTGGGTTAATGATTTTGAGGAAATAACCGAGGGTTCAATTGAGTTAAGCCAAAAAGAAGCGAATGCTATAAGACAGCTTATTAATCGAATTAAAGTTGAGAATGAAGCTGAGAAAATTCAAAGCGCAATCTTTGAAATAGCCAGAGAGAACGATTTGAAACCTAAGGACTTTTTCAAAACACTGTATAGAATACTTTTAGGCACGCCCTTTGGACCGAGATTAGGTCCTTACATGGTTGCTATGGGACGGAAAAACGTTATAAAAGCTCTGCAGAGGATTCTTAGAAACGCTGAAAAATCTTAAATCCTAATTTTGCTTGGTAAATCTTCTATCTTGACTTCTTCTTGAACCTTACTTTTCATATCTCTCAAAACTACTTTTCCCTCTTTGACTTCCTTCGGTCCGATTATAATTGCATGCGTTATTTCTCTTCTATTAGCGTCTGAAAGGGAACGTGAGAGGGAACGTCTCATGGTTTCAATCTCAGTGATTATACCATTTCTTCTGAGGATTAAGGATATTTTAAAGGCTTCAGCCACCATACTTTCATTAATTGGAATCACAAGAACCCTTGCAACTTCATGCTTTGGCGGATTAACGCCTTGCTTTTCCATTGCAAGCATTATTCGGTCTATTCCTAATGCTACTCCAACAGCTGGCATTTCAATACCGCTGAAGAGCTCTATGAGCTTATCATATCTTCCACCGCCGCCGACAGCAATATTTAATTCAGGAACATAAGTCTCAAAGATTATTCCAGTATAGTATTCTAAGCCTCTAGCGAAGCCAGCTTCAAAATAAAATTTCGCTTCTAAACCTCCATATTCGATTAGATTAACGATCTCGCTCATGTTGTTTAGAGAGTTTAGGGCGTCTGGGTAATTATTCACCACCCTAGCGATCTCATTAATAATCGAATTTTTATCGCTTCCCCTTATCCTAAAGAGAGACTTTAAAGTCTCTAGGCATCTGCTTGTCGCACCATACTCTTCAGCAAGCTTTAGGGCTTTCTCCCAATCCTTTTTGTCCAGTAGCTGCATAATTACATTCTGTTTATCCTCCAGTATTCCCTCGCTTCCAAGTATTCCACGCAGAATCCCCATATGATTGATTTTTATAACACAATTTTTTAAGCCCACAGAGCTTAGGAGGCTGCTTGTTAGGCTGAGGATTTCAGCGTCTGCTTCAGGATTTTTTGACCCTATTAGCTCATAGTTTGCCTGCCAAAACTCTCGATATCTTCCAAGCTGAGGCTCATCGTAACGGTATAAGCTTCCTACAGAAAACAATCTTATTGGTTTTGGCGCGCTAACCATTTTTGTCGCCACAAGTCTCGCTATAGATGCTGTAAATTCAGGTCTTAAGGCAACTCTTCTTCCACCTAAATCCTCAAAAACGTACATGCGCTTTCTATTTTCCTCACCGATTTTAGCCGCTAAGAGCTCATAGTGTTCAATTACCGGCGTAATAACCTCATCGTAGTTATATAACCTAGCTAATTTTCTGGCTGAATCCTCAATGAACCTGAGTTTCCAAGCATCCTCTGGGAGGAAATCTCTCATTCCCCGTACGGTTTGACGGAAATTCGAAACCAATCAGATCAGCCTCGTTGATATATGATAAACATTTAATGTGTTTACAAAAAATAAAAGATTTCTTAAAGTGATGTTTTGGACTCAGGAGCGGGAAAAGATCGTCATCCAAAGTCTACGTCCACGTACCTCGATCTCCTCATCGTCCAAAAAGAATAGGGGAGATGGAAGATATGAATTTTTCGCAAGTTATTAATAGCTTCAAAAATTAGAGCTTAAAATTGCATGCTTCTGGTTTTCTCATACATTTTCTCTAGAGTCCAGCGTATTGCTGACCTTAGTTCTCGTTCCCTTCGGGGTGTAACGTTTCTTATGATTATTTCACGAAGTAGGCTTCCATCCGTTCTAACATCAAATGAAAGGGCTTCATCTGGCATGAGCTCCCCTCTTCTAACTGCTTCTTGATCAACATCACGCATTTTAGCTAAAACCTTATTGATTAAAAACGCCTCAAAAGGTGGAGTATTAACGTCAAATTTTTTATCTGCTTCTGGGATCACGCTTATATTTCCATCTTTTTTAACATACAGGTTTGCTAGAAGCTCGCCTCCACCAGTCTTTAATGGAATAACCTTTATTTCCTCCTCAGCGGGGGCTGTTGGTATTGAAGCTTTAACTGTTTTCGATGGAGCGATCTCTTCAACCTTTCTGAAGCTTTTCTCAAGAAGGAGATTGTTAACAAATTCTAAGAGAAGCTTTAATCCTTCAACTTCAGATTCCAGATCCTTTATTCTCTTCTCTAAGATTTCTCGGAGTTCAGCTACCTTCTTTAATTTTTCCTCCTCCATTTCTATAGGCTTCCAAAAATCATTAAATAACTTCTTTAGGCTTCAACTATAATGTGGGAAGAACCCCGATATATTTTTAATTGTTAGCTGACAAAATATTTTTAGGTGTACTTAATGCAGATAAGCGTTTACATTCTGGTTGAGGTTGAAAAGGGAGAACCGTGGAGAATAGCATCTGAAATATCAAAGATTGAGGGGATTAAAACGGCGCACACCGTGACTGGACAGTATGACGTGATAGTTTATGCTGAGCTTGATAGTTTAGAAACCCTAAAAAACGTTATAAAGAAGATACATACAATAGAGGGAATTCAGCACACTCAGACAGCTGTCTGCATACCATAATAAAATAAACACCCTTCATTCTTTTTGATGTTAAAAA
>CAYNMB010000038.1:0-9076 GCA_964398235.1 uncultured Candidatus Bathyarchaeia archaeon
TAGCAATGTCGCTAGGCAACCTCGTTGGCGGAACCGCTTCACTCTTATGGATAAAGTATGGAAATTGGACCAAAAAAGTTGTTAAACAGAATTAATAAAAAATAAAAAAATAAAATGAAAATTTATACTTCCCTATCCGTTACGTCTCCTATGAGAGGCGCCCTTTCTGGAAACATTAGTGGTTTACGTTCTCGTTTAATTTCTGATACATCCCATTCTTCGAAGAAATCATAGAGAATGCTTCCCTGAGAATGTCTCGGCGGCTTTATTCCCAATATGTATGATATTGTTGGAGCTATGTCGACGAGTTTAACCGGTCCCATCCTGTTGATGGGTCTTACATAACCTTTCTTAATGTCTTTTCCCACGATCATGAAGGTCGCATAGTTTGACGATACTTCTGTTTCCGCTGTTGGAATTTGGGGGCCGTGATTTGCTCCTCCAACTTTTATTGAACCTTTCCCCTCTAGAATTCTGTTGCCCCATGTGAAGCCGGGTGAGTAGGCGAAAACAACATCGCCCACATGTTCGCCCCACAATCCAATCATGGGTGCGTCCTCTCTTCTGAGAGCAAACGCCACCACGTATTCTCCATCCTGATCTTTGCAGCTTCTAAGCACATCTATTACTTCTCTCCTAATCTTCTCATATTCTGAATCCTCAACAGTCCCATTCTTATATCTGCTCTTCAAATTCACGTAAACGTTTGTTAAATCTATGAAAACTTTGCTTTTAGCCCAGTTTATCCGCTGTTTCCCATCCCGCTCCTCTATTTCTATCAATCCCCTATCTGCTAAAGCCTTGACAATCGAATATACCTTCCTGTTAGGAGAGTTTCCATGATCAGAAACCACGATTAAATAGGTTTCCTCATCCATATGTCTAAGGAATTCCCCTACAAGCCTGTCAGCAATCTGATATCCAAGTCTAAGTATGCGCCAAGCCTCTTCCGCCTTATCGGGATCATACATTCCCCCAGCGGGATCCGCCATGCCTAAAACCCTGTGTTGTAATGCATCTGGAAAATGCCAATGCATCATGAAAAGCGAAGCCCCATACTTATCCATCAAATATCTTGCAACATTAGAAATCCAATTTATTTGATACTCAAATTCCTCCACCAAAGTTTTTTCATCAACTAAACCCGCGAAAAATGCTCTGGAAACCGCCTCATTAATGTAGGGTCCAAATTTTTCAACAAGTTCTTTAGCGAGCTCAGGCGGATGAGTGAAGTCTGAAAGAGGATATACTTGAGACCTATAGAGAATCAGCTCTTTTCCATCCCTTGAAAGTTTAACTAACTTGAATCTTATGGTTCCAATTTTTTTCTCGCCGCCTACAATAAAAGTCTCCTTAAACCATCTGCTCCATTCACCCTCTCTTAGATGACACAAAGCTTTAGAGAAGTCTTTTTCCTTTGATAGAAAAAGCGTATCATATCCCTGTCCATTCAGATCCAAAATTAAGGCGTAGTAAGTTACCCCTCTACCTCTAAGCTTCGGCTGAACCTCTATTTTAGCCTCTAACGGAGGACTGTAGCTTTCTGGAACGTTTTTCCATCCCGCCTCTTTAAGCTCTATGGGAATCAATAAATCTCCAATCTTTCTTTTCCTATCCTCTGCAGGGTTGCCGTGAACATAGCAGGCGTTTGAGCATATTTCGAAATAGAATTTTCCAGGTCTCCAAAACCAATCTACGTGAATCGTCATGTCTGTTGTTGGTGGATAACCCACAAAATAAAAGAGAACGCTTCTTAAACCCTGTCTTGCAGTAGCCTCCCATAAATATTCAGCCTCACATAGATTCGAGGACATTGCCTCGTCTCCATGCTTCTCCGTGAGGGGTTCGCCATAACTATGTTTCCCCCAAACAGCTATTCCATGGG
This sequence comes from uncultured Candidatus Bathyarchaeia archaeon, assembly GCA_964398235.1. Classification (GTDB taxonomy): domain Archaea; phylum Thermoproteota; class Bathyarchaeia; order Bathyarchaeales; family DTEX01; genus DTEX01. Next base: position 1,886 of record CAYNMB010000038.1, read on the forward strand.
TTCCGGGCCAAGCTCCCGTTGCTATGGTTGTCCAATTTTCCGGCGTCTGGGCTGGAATGGCTGAAAGAGCTTTAGAGAAGCCCCCGTGATCCATAATCCACTTAAAATTTGGGCATACTCCTTCCTTCACAAATCTTTCAACAAGCTTCGGGGAAAGAGCGTCTAAACCGATCATAAAAACTCTCTTCATCCTTCTGCCACCTTTTTTTAAATTTTGAGGGTTTTTGAATAATAGATTTTTGCAGTAAAATCTTGGAAAACTTCTCTAAATAAGAGAAAATTAATGTTTTAGATATGCATCCTATAGGCCTATAATTTTCAAGCGTTAGAAAGATTGCCCCTTGCTTTTCTTGACTAACCATATAGTCTTGTTGTGTAGCCGCATTTGGTGCAGCGATAAAACTGGGTTGCCGGTTCATCGCCGCTACGTGTCTGAACCTCCCATACATAGGCAGTGTCATTTCCACATTTAGGGCAAATTCTCTTCACAGTGGGCATGGTCTTTAAACCGGTTTCTTGCGGTATAATGAGCAGGTCTTCCCTAGATCGTTTTTTGACGAATTTAATCATGTCGCTTTCTTCGCATTTACGTGTGTAGCCGCATTTTCGACACCACATTAGTGTTTGTTCTCCAATCTTCTTCGGCGTAAGCCTAGTGCCGCATTTCGGGCAGAAATCCATTTCAGGTCACCAACAATTCTTATTGACGATATTGCAGAATTAACTATTGTTCCTCTTTTAAAATTGAAGTTCTTCCATATAAACTTTTCAAATGGGGCTTTTAATCGGCTTTAATTACTGCTTTGATGAGAAAATTTTAAACTTTCTTAGCCTAAAAAATAACAGTGGAGATTCATGTAGGCTGGTATAGAGTGGGCATGATTGATATAGAAAATTCTAGGAAGAGAGTGCTTGAAATATTTAAGATAAATGAGCCTTTTGGATATGTTGCCTTAACTGAAGATCTTGAAACCCATGAGCTCCAATATACTGTTTTTGAACCTACGCTCACTGAGGAAGAGGCGAGGATTCTACAACAAATTAAATCCCTCCTGATTGAGCAAATTGACGTAACCCTAGCAGACCTAGGTGGAGAGAAAGAGGCTGAAGAATATCTTAAAAAAATGGTTGAAAAGGTGATTAAAGATTTCCGTATCAAGCTGAATGATTATAGCTTGGAAAAAATCATGTACTATATTATTAGAGATTTTGTAGGGTATGGTAAAATTGATGTAATGATGAGGGATCCATTCATAGAGGATATAAGCTGTAACGGCGTAAACATTCCTATCTATGTTTGGCATAGGGAATATGAATCCCTCCCCACCAATGTCTCCTTCTCCTCCGAGGAAGAGCTTAATTCCTTCATCATAAGGTTGGCGTATAAGGCTGGAAAAATGATATCGATAGCGAATCCAATTTTGGATGCTGTTCTTCCAGATGGAAGCAGAATCCAATTGACTTATGGGCGAGAAGTAACTAAGCATGGAAGCACCTTTGACATCAGAAAATTTAGGACTGATCCATACACGATAATCGACTTAATTAATTTTCGCACTCTTTCAAGCATGATGGCTGCTTTCTTATGGTATTTGATTGAAAATAGATGTAACATTTTTGTATGTGGACCCACAGCTTCAGGAAAGACAACCACCCTTAATTGTCTCGCAAATTTTATCCATCCGAACTATAAGATCGTTACAATAGAGGATACTCCTGAAATTATGCTTTATCATGAGAATTGGATTAGATCTGTAGCGAGACCGGCTGTTACTGCTTCGGCTGAGATATCGCTCTTTGATCTTTTAAAGGTGGCCCTGCGTCAAAGACCGGATTATATTATTGTTGGTGAGGTTAGGGGTGCTGAAGCCTACACTCTATTTCAGGCGATCTCTGTGGGGCATGGCGGCATTTCCACCCTGCATGCTGATTCCGTTGCGGCTGCTATACGACGCTTGGAAAGCGAGCCTATGAATGTTCCAAGATCGTTGATTGCAAACTTGGATGTTATATTGGTGTTGCGTAGATTCCAGATAGAAAGGAAGCCGGCTAGAAGGGTAATTACAGTCACGGAGATAGTTGGTTTAGATCCTAGAAATAAAGAGATAATAACAAATGAGGTTTTCAGATATAGGTTTGAGGATGATAGTCACGCATTCTTAGGTAGATCCTATCATCTTGAGAGAATAGCTGAGGGTTTAGGAAAGAGCTTAAAAGATGTTATGAATGAGGTGGATAAAAGAAGAATAATATTGGAGTGGATGACAAGAAACAATATGAGGAGCCTCAGGGAAGTAAGCGAAGTTATTCGAAAATTCTACAGGAATCCGGAGGAGATTTTTAAAATTGCCAGAGTTGGTGCTTAATATTTCCTTATGGTGAATTTATATGGAGAAAGGAAAAAACGGGGAACTTAACGTTAAATTCAGATCTTCTTCAATAAGTTTTCATGCGTTGGGATATTGGCTTTTTGGGAAAATTCCGGCGAAATTGTTTCCCTTCTCCAGGCTGATTCAAAGGGAAATATATAGGGCTTATCTTAAAGTAAATTACATAATATATGTTAGTTCCATGTTTTTCTGGAGCGTCGTTTCCTTCATCCTAGCGTCTTTTTCATCCTTCATCATATTTACGTTTATTCTGCCGGATGTCGCCTTACCTAGGCTAAGGATTCCATTACTGTCTCTAGAGCTTCCGCCACCGGAAGAAGCTGTTCATCCAATCGTTTTTTATAGCTTGTTGATTGGATTTTTGGTCAGCGTGGTTGTTTTCCTCATATTTGTATTTTATCCAAGCTACCGGGCGTCTAATCTGAAAAGAAAAATTGAAAAAAACCTAGTATACGCCGTAAATTATATGGCTATCCTCAGTAGCGCTGGCGCCACCACTGAGGAGATTTTTTCCTCCCTAGCAAAAACTGGAGAAATCTTTGGTGTGGAGGAGAGCGCAAGATCCATTATAAAGCGGGTTGAATTTCTGGGAGAGGATGTTATAACTGCGATAGATGAAGAGAGTAGGCGAACACCCTCAAAAGATTATGCCACCTTCCTTCAGGGATACATTACTACGGTGCAGACGGGTGGAAGCAGGGAAGCTTATTTTTCAGCCATGGCTGAGAAGTTTATAGATTTGAAGAGAAACTACCTTCGTAAAATAATAGACACTCTCGATTTGGCGACTGAAACCTTCCTAATATTGCTAATAGTTTTTCCCTTCTTTATGATTGTCTCTCTTTCAATAATGGGTTCTGTTGGCGGTGAAGTTTTCGGCTTTTCGCCAACAACCCTCACAATCCTGATAACATATATTTTGACTCCTTTAATGGGAATCAGCATACTGTTATTTCTATATGCGATTTTATCGGGTTGGTGAAAATGCGTTTTGAAAAACGTTATTCAAAGGGTGCAAAACTCGCGGTTTGCATATTGTCGGCAATTGTCGGCGTCATAACAATCTTCATAGGCTATTTATTAGTTGGGTTAAGCTATAAATTTCGTCTCTACATTGGATTGGCAATCGCCCTTTCGCTTCTCGCCCCATCTTTAATAGTGTATTGGGAGGATGGATGGAGAAAGAAAATAGAGGATGCGTTACCTAAACTGCTTGATGATTTAGCTGATTGCCATGAGGTGGGCATGCCCCTATTTCAAGCTCTAGAAACCTGTTCAAAAAGAAACTATGGGCCTATCACCGAGGAGCTGAAAAAGCTTGCGGCGAAAATCTCCTTCGGCGTCAATTTTGAAAAAGCGTTTATGGATTTTTCTGGAAGAATCGGCTCCGACCTCTTATCTCGAGTAACGACGATTATAATTGAAGCCATGAGAGCTGGCGGGGACATAAAGGCGATTTTCAGATCTACGGCAAAATTTGTGAGAGAAATGGTTATATTGAGAAATGAGAGGGAATCTCGATTGCGTCCACACCTCATAATAGTCTATATTACAGTATTAGTGTTCATAGCTGTAATGGTGTTGCTCTACAATAGCATTTTCACCATGATAAAAACTTCCTTTGGATTTTTTGGACCGCCGATCTCCCTAGAAGAATTTAAGGCATTATTTTTTGACTTAGTTATGATGGAATCCATTTTCAGCGGGTTGATTGCGGGCAAGATTACTCAGGGTAGAATATTAGCGGGGCTAATACATTCAACCGTACTCATTTTTGTGGCAACTATTATATTGGCATTTTATCTATTCTGATTCTCGCTAATCTGTAGCTTACTTAACGATCTCCTTCTTAATGCAAAAATGCCTTCAGATGCTTATTAAGCGCGTTTAAAGATTCCGGCAGTTCCTCTATAATCACTGTTAAACCGAGTTTTTTGGCAAGATTCTTTGCTTCATCGGTTATTTTAGGAGCAACTATATATAGGTTCACTTTTGTGTCAAGGGCTTTTGCATATTCGCCTGCAATATCAGTTTGATCTATCGGATCAGTTGAAAAAAGATAATCTACGGCAACATATTTACCTCTCCTACTTTTCTTCAGCTTAATTAAAACATCAAAGCTATGGTTAGCGCCCGACTCTCCTTTAAGGACTGCTGGAATAGTTATTTCCTCTATATTCTTATTTTTTGAGTTTTTGAAGAAATCTCTAGCTATGGCTGAGAAAATTGCTCCGCTCCTAATCTCGGTTTTAGCGATATCGCTGAGAGAATATTTGTAGACTTCAACATATTTTGCATCATCAAAAGTAAATTTTTCACCACAATTTCTGCAAGTGTGAATGACTTGGGGCACTTCTATCCTTCTTCCACAATCCATGCATTCATACCATTTTCCAACACTTCTGTAACCGTTCTTACTTAAGGTTGCCTTACATTTCGGGCATATGAGTTCATCATTGCTTCTAAAAGCACTCATCTTCCCTATGAACCCGCAGACCATATGTTCTATTAAAGCGTCTCTCATTATTCTCGGCGAACCGCAAAATGGACATATATAGCTGGTTGAAATATTTGCTCCACCACATGAAGGGCAGCAAATGAGCATCTCAGAAAATTCCTCGAATAAAATTTCCGCTTCAACAAGCTTTTTCAAAAAATCCTTGGCTTCATTTGGCTTCATGTCCATAGCTGATTCTACTTGCGGATACCTGTATCCATAAACTGCATCTATTTGGGCTTTAATTTCTTCCCCAGTCTTTAGAAGATTTAATAGAAAATTTGCAATCTTTGGATCTCTGTAGAAGGATTGCCTTTTTGAGTTTCTTAGCACTTTAAAATCCCCTTCATGTGCCCTTACCTAATGAAATCTGATATATAATCACCTATTTCAGATTAGCTTTTCTGTAACTTAAATTTTTTGAGGGGGAAGTAAATGTTGCTTGAATTAAAGCCTCGAAAGCTTTCCGATCTAGCGTTGTTCATTGATAAAGCATAAGGTTTGAATAGATTTGACATGTTTGAGGCTGAGGGGAGAACATTAAAATTATTAAAAACATAGGACAACATAAGGGTTGGGGGATTAGTTTTGTCGGAGATGGAGAGAGTTAAGTCTGGGATAGAGGGTTTGGATGAGTTAATTGAAGGTGGTTTTCCAAGAGGCTTCTGTTATGCCATTATTGGTGGACCCGGCGCTGGAAAAACGATTTTTGGCGTTCAGTTCCTCTATCATGGTATTACAAGATATGGGGAAAACGGTGTATATGTGACTCTTGAAGAGCCTCCATATTCTATTGCCAATAACATGATGCGGTTCGGCTGGAATCTTTATGACCTAGAGAATAGGGAAAAGCTTGCTTTGGTGGATGCTTCACCCATTAGAATTTCTCAGAGTAGATATGCTATTAAATCAACGATAGGTACAGAGGACTTTAGCATTGACGGTCTTCTAGGGGTTATTGTGGAAGCTAAGCGGAAAATAAATGCAAAGAGATGCGTTATAGATTCCTTAAGGGCCTTAACCCTCCAATATAGAGACGAGTTTGAAATGCGTCAACAAATTCTAAAGATGATTAGAGCTTTAAATGAAATGAAGTTAACTACTTTGCTCATAACCGAGTCTTCTGAAGAGAGGGTGGATGCCCAAAGATTCGATATATTGGAGTTTCTTGCTCAGGGCGTCATTTATCTTCACACTTACCGCGTTAGAGACAACATTATCCGCGCTATAGAGATCAGAAAAATGAGGGGAACAAAGATAATTGACAAAATATGCCCCTATGTTTTTACAAACGAGGGAATAGTTGTATATCCGCAGGAAACTGTTTTTAGATAGCCTTTTTAAGCCTGCTGCCGCTAAAACTCTCCCCTAATTTATTTTATAAACTCTTGTATTGCGTCTCCAAATGTATTAGGTTTCATAAGATCGTTCTCCCGGCACAACCTTCGCTATACTCAGTAGTAAGGCCTGCTCCTTTTTCTCAAAAGCATCTAGGTCTACCGGTATAATCATGACAGCGTTTTTCTCAATAATGTCAAAACGTTTTTCCTCCAAAAATCGATATAGGTTTTCAAATCCGAAATTTATGCTCAAATACTCCAATCCATCTAGAAGTATAACGCAGCTTTCCTCAACAGACTTTAGAAAATCAGCTATTTCTAGGGAAATTGCCTGAAGGTTTGGAAGCGTTTTTAAACCAGCTATTTCTCTCGTTGAAATAATTCTCATTTCATTGCTTTTTATGCCATAATTTTCCATTACTGTTCTAGGGTTCTCTCGCAGTATGCATAAGCCGGGTATTCCATGAAAAGTTAAGTCTACATAGGCTTTGAAGGCCATTTCATGCGATTCAAATATGAAAGCTCCGCCCGGAAATAATCTATTGAGCTTAAAAGCCATGTTAATAAGCTTCCTTTTGATCTCATATTCCTCGGTTACGTCTCTTATGATTATGTTAAGAATCTCGCCTCTTTTCTCATCTTTAACAATTTTTCTGAGAATTTCAATTACTAGTTCTGTACCATCTTTCCGCGTATATGTGATGCGCTTACTAGGCTCCCCCTCTATTAATGGCTCAATAAATTTCTCGAGAATGCAGCTTTGATTTAACGCTTTCTCTAATTCTCCGCTGACAACGTCATCTTGAGTATAGCCTAAAAGATTGCATGCGCTTTCGTTTGCGTAAATGACTTTCCCCTCTTTTGTACAAACAATGACTCCCTCTTTTAGGCTGTCTAGGATGAAAGACTTGAACGTGAGTTCTTGAAGGAGGCTGGTTATTACCTTGAGTTCCTCCTCCTCTTT
>CAYNMB010000038.1:9176-13276 GCA_964398235.1 uncultured Candidatus Bathyarchaeia archaeon
TCTTCATCTTTCTCTAAACCATATCTCTTAAGAAAAGCTTGGTTCACCATAAGGTAGCGGCCGTTAGAATCCTTGAAGAAAAGCGCGTCTATTGCATCGCTGGTTAGGATTGTGTGAAGAAGTCTTTCAGAAATTTTAGCGTCTTTAATCGGAAAAACAGTCTTTTCCATCACCTTCCCATCCCTTAACCATCATGTGTTGAAAGGGCTGGAATTGACAGCAAATAATTAGAGAATTTTTGAGAGAGTTGCATAGATCTATTTCTCACCTCAATCCATCATTAAAATTTACGCAGTATTTCTCTTTAAACCTTTTTAGACGTGGTTGTCGAAATTGAAAGGATTTTTAATACATTTATTTATATTAAAAAGATTATAAAGGAAGGTTCCATAATATAATGTATTTTTGGGCAAATTTCTGGAGTTTGAACGATATGCGAAAGCTAGATCTGTTAAGCCCACTGCTCATGTTGGCGGAGAGTCTTTCCATTTTCTATATGCGTCGTTTTAAATCTATTAAAACAATGAATACATTGCTCCTTATAAAACAGGCAGCACGGATATTTGAACGTAAGCTAGAGGCTCTCTCTAACGATCCTCTATGTTTGGATGCTGATTTCTTAAAGAAACGTCGTATAATTAAAAGGAAATATTGGATTTACGGTTCATATTTGGCTGCTTTAAACTCGGTTCCGGTTCTCTTCTCTTTTAAAGCGCCTAAGGAAACGTTAGCCTGCATTTTTGCAAAAACGTCGGCTATAAACGCTATAAAGGTTTTGGATAACTTGAATGATCATTGGCAGTCGAAGGAGCAGGCGGCGGAATCGTTGCTGAGGGCTCTTCAAGCATTCATTGGGGAACCGTTTCCCATGAATCTTGGTGATGATTTTATAGGGAAAGCGGAGAACTCGGTTTATAATATGGCGAAATGGACTTACGACACGATAAGAGAGTACGCTGATATTTCCTCCTACACATTTAAACTTTACATATCTGACCTTCTCAGTCTGCGTGAAGGACAGGAAAAGTCGCTGGAACAGAAAATCGATGAACCCAAAAAGCGGAAGATAAGTATTCAAAGATATCTTAGGGAAATAAATGAAAAGAGTGTTGGACGGGTGTGGATAGATATAGATTTTTGCTTTTATGAAGCCCTTAATGGTGGACTTGATAGAAATGAGCGGGAGGCGATTAAGCATGTTCGGCTGGCGATGGACTATTTGTTTAAGGCCTCAAATATTTATGACGATGTAACCGACCTAGAGGAAGATTTGCGGAATAATATAATTAATAGTGTTGGGCTTCTCGCAGTTGATCAAGGCTATCTCTCAATGAAAGATTTACTGATGGGTGAGAAATCGATAAGAAAGCTTAAGATGAGCCGGGCGATAGAGGATACAATTCATTTGGCAGACATGATTCTCCTTGAGGGGATAAGGCATCTTTATGAGGCTAGGGCTCTTAATGATTGCATAGATTTCGACGCTTTGATCTTCAGTTCCCGTATTTCAAGAGTTTTCTGTCTGAGAAAATGGTTTATGAGGGAAATCTCTTCAGGTTTAAAGAATATGGTGATTTCATTTCAGAGATTCGAGTCTTATAGAATTCCAGAACATATAAGAAGATATGAAAAATATATTCGAAATGAGGAAAACATTCAGACAGAGCTTCCGGCTTATAGTTCATACATCACCGTGTAGGTTTCCCCTTTTTTCCATTTTTAAAATGAATTTGCAGGCCTTATGACCCATTGCCTTGCATTCGACTTCGTAGCATGTGAACCTTTCTTTGTATAACACGGGGAGAACTCCCGTTAAAGTTGTGCTGACTAGATCGCAGACAGGTTTCGTGCTCTTTATGTCTCTGCAGAATGGACAGTTCTCTAATATGAGTTCGTAGACATTTTCATTTAGGCGGCGGATTTTCGGCTTTAATCTGAATGCCTGATAAAGTGTAATGAAACAAAATTTTGGAATGTGCTTTGGATCTAGCTGTAGGGTGGGATGCTGCCTGAATTTTTTGACGTGTTCAAGAGCTGTTTTTCGCGCTACTAGCTCGGGGAAGAAGCTTTGGACGTCGTATAGGTTTTTGTATTTTTCTTCATCATGTGGGAAGAGGATGCGGCAAAAGGTTTCGGCAGCTTCTTTCATACCCATGTATGTGTCGAATGGAACGAATCTTATACCTGACTTTAGGGAGATCAGCCTTAGAAAAAGGGTGGCTATGCTTGTCGGCATGGCTAGGGCGATGCGGTTAATGAGCCTCAAATGGTTTGTTGCAGGTACAATTTTCTCATCCTTCTCTAGATTGATTACGCCGTTAATGTTCCAATAGGCTATCTTTCTAATTATTTCATCTAAACGGTCTGGGAATAGCATTTGTATGTCGAGGAGATGCATGCCGGCTAGCTGGGAGAGGAGAAGCTTGTCGTGAAAGGATAAATGTTCATATTCGGGTGATGGGTTTGGGGATATTTTTAGGTTATTTATGTTCTTCCGTATATATTCAATAGTTTTTTTGAGGGTTCCGGTTTCCGGTAAGCGATCTGTGAATATGTCGCCCCATCTGATTAGTAGGCGTTTTCCTTCAATTTTATATTGGAATTCTTTCATGCGGTATTGGGGCTTGGCGCCGAGTCCAAGTGAAAAGGAGAATTCGCGGCCTCTTTCTTCGGATTTGGTTTTAAGGAAAATTACGCAGTCCATGATTGATTGCATTTTCTTTTCAAAGGATGGGAAGACGTCGTTGGGGAGAAGAAAGAACTCTGCGAAATTTTTTTCGGAAATCTGGTGGGACCAATGTTCAAGCATCCAGAGGATTGAGGATTCATCTTCTCTCATGAGAATGTTTGGTAGGTATCTGTGGATTATGATGCCGTGTTTAAGTTTCTCTCTTAGCCTAGATACTTCAATATTTAATTCGTTGAGGGAGCTTGTTTTAATGGGTATTACATTAAAGGTGGTGCTGAAGGGTTTTGGAGAGAGTACATATACTGGTTCCTTGGTTTTTGAGAGAAGGGCTTCTAGGAAGTCTATTGATTCCACGCCTGTTTCATCTATAACTGCTATGAGGGAACCCATTTTTACGTCAATCAAAGAATCAAATACTTCATGTCCTGTTGTAATTTTTTTCATATGTTACACAATTATTATAATATGATTTTGGGAAATTAAATTTATTTAGTTTAAGAGATGTTAAATATGCAGACCGTAAGGGCAGTAATTGAGCTGATTAAATTAAAATCTGTCGTTATTTGTGTTCTTTCAGTCATTGGCGGCAGCATATTAGCGGGAAACCGTGATTTTTTGCAGAATTTTTTGCTGTCGCTTACATTTTTCATGATAGGTGCTGGTTTTAATGGATTAAATGATATAGTTGATGTTGAAGCGGATAGGATAAGTAGGCCTGAAAGACCGTTGCCTTCAAATCGTCTAAAAATGGATCATGCTGTGAAATTAACCGCCGCCTTCTTTCTTCTAAGTTTTTTGCCATTAATTCTTTTACTGAGGTTTCTTTCTCTTGTTACATTGATGTTGCTGGCTGTTGACTATGTTCTGGTCATATTTTATTCTATTCCTCCTCAATTGAAGAAAATAATGTTGTTGAGTAATGCGGTGATAGGGGCTCATCATACTCTTCTACCGCTTCTTGCGGCTTGGTCGATTTCCAAGCCGTTAAGTAGTGCTCCAATTAATGTTGTTTCGGCTTTATTTTTCATGGCTTGGGGCACTCACATAATGGAGGATTTTGAGGATATTGAGGGCGATAAAGCTGTTGGAATAAAAACATTACCTATAGTTTTGGGAAGAAGGGGGGCTACTATAGTTTTAGTAGCCATAGGCTTAATCCCGTTAATCATATGTCTCTTAAGCATTGTTGGCAGCTACAGCCCCTATTGGCTTATTTTTCTTCCACAGCAGGCGCTCAACGTAATGGTGGCTTTAAATCTCCTAAAAAATATTGGGTTACAGGAAATAATGAGGGTGCATAAAATATGTGAAATACTGAATGTAACGGCGGGAGCAACCCTCATAATAGGATACGCGTTATGCGTCTAATCATTTAAATTGCAGATGAAAACATAATCAAAATCAACATCCT
>CAYNMB010000039.1:0-1558 GCA_964398235.1 uncultured Candidatus Bathyarchaeia archaeon
GGAAGAAAAAGAAATAATAGAGTTTCTAATATGTTGAGATATTGCATCAACATAATTGATGGAGCAAATACGTTCAAGTTAAATATTTGAAAAATTAATATTTTAATTGTTTGTATAAAATTGTGCAGACTTTTTGATAAATTAAGGAAATATTTGGAGGTGTTTAAATGGCTATTGAAAGAATAGTAACTGGTATACCTGGATTTGACGCTATACTTAATGGTGGGATACCTCGACGTAATGTTGTTCTCTTATCCGGTGGGCCTGGAACTGGAAAATCCATTTTTGGCTATCAATATCTCTACTATGGGTTGCTTAAAGGGCAACCGGGCGTTCTTGTAGCCCTAGAGGAACATCCCGTTCAGATAAGGATTTCAATGGCGCAGTTTGGTTGGAACGTTTCTTCCTATGAAGAGAGGGGTAAATTTGCGTTGGTGGATGCTTTTACAGCCGGTATAGGAGAGGCTGCAAAAAGAGAGAAATATGTCGTCAGAGTCCCGGATGACTTTCAAATGCTTATAGACATGCTTAGAGCAGCGGTTAAGGAAGTTGGCGCTGAAAGAGTAGTTGTTGATAGCGTTACAACCCTATACATAACTAAGCCGGCATTAGCTAGGGGAATGGTTCTCCAACTCAAAAAGGTTTTGTCGGGTTTAGGATGCACCTCTCTACTTATCTCGCAAGTAAGCGTAACTGAAAGAGGATTCGGCGGACCCGGTGTAGAGCATGCCGCCGACGGAATAGTTAGGCTCGATTTAGATGAAGTAAACGGCGAACTTAAACGCAGCATTATTGTTTGGAAAATGAGGGGCACATCACATTCGATGAGAAGACATCCATTTGAAATTACAGATAAAGGGATAATTATTAAGCCCAAGGAGGTAATTTCAATAAGCGAAAGGAGGTGAGTTAGAAGTTGAGTGAAATACCACTTTCACCGATTGGAAGAGAGCAAATCCACAAGCTTGAGGCAGTATTGCTAGTTAATAGTATTCTGAGGCCAGAGGTTCTCGAGGAAATGAGGATCGCTGAGGAGAGGATAACGTGGGTTGATAGTTTAGCGGTTGCAGCCGCAGCGCTTGCTAGGGAAAAAGCAAAGATGCCTATAACGCAAATAGCCGAGGAACTTGGTAGAACAGAGGCAACAATAAGGAATCATCTTCAAGGAAAGACTAGGGCTGGACAAATAGTGAGAGAGACATATGAGAGAATAGCTAGGGAAGGTGCAAAAATATTATTGCCAGAAATGATTTCAACGGAGGAGATAACGCGTCTAAAAACGGAGCTGGAGGAGGAAAGAAAGCGGAGACAAGAAATGGAAAATCTAATTGAAGACATACGTAAAACGTTAGCTGAACTCCTAGATCGAATAAAAAAATAGTTTAGTGACAAAGGGAGAGCAAATGCCTGAAACAAACATATTTAATCTTTTTAGACTTAGAAGAAGCATACGCTCCTTTACATCAGAGGATGTTTCAGACGAAGAGATTGAAAAAATTCTTGAGGCTGCCAGATGGGCTCCATCAGCGGGCAACATTCAACCATGGGAATTCATAGT
>CAYNMB010000039.1:1658-12597 GCA_964398235.1 uncultured Candidatus Bathyarchaeia archaeon
GATGGGCTCCATCAGCGGGCAACATTCAACCATGGGAATTCATAGTAGTCAGAAATCCAGAGACTAAGAGAGAAATCGCTAGGGCAGCTTTAAACCAAACTTTCATAGAGGAAGCTCCAGTCGTGATAGTTGTCTGCGCCGACGAATCAAGATCCAGCTGGGTTTATGGAAGCCGTGGAGCAACACTATACTGCATACAAGATACCGCAGCTGCAACCGAGAATATGCTTTTAGCTGTTTGCGCCCTAGGTCTAGGGGCATGCTGGGTCGGCGCATTTCGTGAAGATGAGATTAAAAGAATTTTAAAAATACCAAGGGGCTTAAGACCGGTCGCGATAGTGCCTATAGGTCATCCCGCTGAGAGACCTAGCCCCCCTCCTAAAAGGAAGCTTAAAGAAATAGTGCATCATGAAAGCTTCTAATGCATTTTTCTAATTTCTAAATTTTTTAGAGCAGTCAGTTCACTTTTTACTCCACTTTCCGAATATTACATAATTTTTCAACGGCTTCTAGAAGTGAGTTAACTTGCTCATCTGTTAGTGGATAGCCATGCCAACATCTGCCTTTCACTTTCAAGCCGCCTAAAATTGTTTCTTTAATCGGCAGCGGCGGATCAAATTTATATAGTTCACTAAATACAAGCGCGCCTCTCCAACCCATCTTTTCACATTCCTCTCTCTCAGCCTTAGAAAGTTTGTTTCTTTCAATGAACTTTTTTATTACGCCATATCCAACAAATGAGTCCCCCTTATCCGTGCGTTTAACTAAGAAAATCAAGTCGTTCGGCTTCCATCGTCTAGGAACCCCCGGATAATACTTTTTTATTGAGAAGACTTGCTTGAACCATTCATCCTTGGCTATTCGCAAAACAAAGTTTCTATGTGAAGAAATGGATTTTCCCATATAACCTCAATTAAAGAATTATGGACTTCATTAGCTTAAAAGCCTTATTTTAGTTTATAAACAAGAAAAAAGGCGATTCTTAAACCGCAATAAGCGATTAACTACTTTTATTTAACTATCCCGTAGCCGATTAGTCTCCATCTTCCTAAAATTCTTCGACTTATTGCAACCCTTGAGTTTTCCTCAGCGCACACCGGACGTGTAAGCTTTATCTCTATGTTTTCGCCTTTAATACGCGTGACAATTCCAGTGGTTATTGATGTCCCAACATCCAATAAGAGAGCTTCTCTAAGAGATATGTTTTTGACCTCAACTTGCTCCTTCATCCCAACTACACGTCCAAAAAGATGAACCTCAAGGGTTAGCTCATATCTTGTTGGCGGAAGCATATTAGGCGCGCCTACAACATTGCCGATCAAGCCATCAGCTTTCGTTAGTGATGGATCTAAAAGCGTACCAACACCAACTAAACCTCCACATTTAGCCTCATCAACATTTCTTCCACCAGCACGAAGGCTAATTATCTTTGTGAAAAGAGATTCATAGGCGCCTCTTCCACCAGCGCTTATCCCTGGACGTATCTCAATGTCATCACCAACCCTAAATTTTCCCTGAAGAATAGATCCCCCTAAGACCCCACCCACAATTTTCTCAGCAGGTGTTCCAGGCTTGTTAACGTCAAATGATCTGACAACATACATGCGCGGCGGCTTTGTGGGATCTCTTGGAGGCGTTGGAATATATTTCTCCATAGCGTAAAGCAGTAGGTCTATATTAACCGAGCGGAGCGCTGAGACAGGGATTATCGGTGCGCCTTCAGCTATCGTTCCCTTCGTGAACTCAATTATTTCTTTGTAGCTTTCAAGCGCACGTTGTTTATCAACTAAATCTATCTTTGTTTGAGCTATTACTATCTTGTCGACGCCCACTATTTCCATTGCAGCGAGGTGTTCACGGGTTTGGGGTTGAGGGCAGGGTTCATCAGCGGCTATGACTAATATTACACCATCCATTACGGCTGCGCCTGAAAGCATCGTTGCCATTAAGGCTTCATGACCCGGTGAATCAACGAAGCTGAGGGCGCGGACAAACTCTGTTTTTGACCCACATCTTGGACAAACTTCCTTCGTGGAATAATTGTATGGGGGTTCACAGACCGGACATTTATAGACTGCTGCATCCGCGTATCCAAGCTTTATGGTTACCCCTCTCTTAAGCTCTTCACTATGTCTCGCCGCCCAAACACCAGTGATGGCTTCAACCAAGGTTGTTTTACCATGATCTACATGACCTATGGTGCCAATATTTACCTCAGGTTGTGCTGGAAGCGCGCGGCTCATTCCACACTCTCCATTTATTACTAACAACCAAATAACAGCAGTCAGTCTTTTAACCTTTACCCGGGAGAATAACTTCCTTAGAGGAATACTATAATTTTAATGCTGAAAAAGACCTAAATTTAAGTTTCTGTTTAATATTCAAACCCTAGTAAATAAAGTCTGGGCAATATTTTCTCCAAGCGCTAGAATAAAAATTAAAGACGAGCACAAAGTCTTTATATTGCAGCTCATCCATTTCTTAGAGGAGAGGGGATGGTGACCTAGAGGTGCCTTATTGTAGTAAATGCGGTTTTAAACTACCTGAAGACGCTGCATTTTGTCCAAACTGTGGAGCTCCGGTAAAGAAGGTTGAAGAAAAGAGAGCTGTTCCTCCATCAGCTCCCGAAAACGTAATGAGACCCATAATGCTTGGTTTACTTGGTTCCTTCCTAGCGTTAGCAATATCTTCCATGATAGCTTTCGCTAATCCAACCACTCAGCTCTATTTTATACCATATTTTATTGCCTCTTTAATCGTGGTATATTTCTCTGGAACAAAAAGTGAAAGAGACGGTGTAATAATTGCCATGGTTACATATCTTTTCACGGACGCCATATTTGCCAGCACTATCTTGGGGGAGCTATATATAACTGGGCAACCATTAGCATCACTTTACGATTACTATGTGCCAACGTTGCTTGACGTGCTTATGTATGCAATTTCACCAATAACGGCATTATTAGCTGGTTATATTGGATCGAAAATGGCGCCGAAAAAAGAGAGGTCGCCTTTAAGGGGAGGGAGGTATGGACCTCCACCGCTATTTCATGGCATTAAGTTTCTTAGGAGAAAGATTCTCAAAAGGTTTAAATAAAATTCTGTTTGCTTTTATTACAAGTAAAGGACTGTCCGTGGTGTTGCTTCGATGATTGCACCTAGAGAAATAAGGACCTACTGTCCAAGATGCAATAAACATACTATACACTCTGTTTCCATATATAGGGAAGGGAAGCGTAGAGCTCTTGCTAAAGGCGAGAGAGCTCATGAACGTGAGAAAAAAGGTTATGGTGGACAGAAATATCCGATACTTAGACGGAAGGCAAAAACAACTAAAAAACAGGTGTTAAAGCTGAGATGCAGAGAATGCGGTTACATCCTTCATAGAAAAGGAATACGTCTAAAAAAGCTGGAAATAAAACAGTAAAATGGAGATTGCGGGTGTTACAGAAATGGAGATGTGGGAAAAAATTATACCAAAACCTAGGAGCTATTTTCTCCAAGTGAAGTGCCCTGATTGTGGAAATGAGCAAATAATCTTCAGTCATGCAGCATCCATTGTACGATGCAATATTTGTGGAGCCGTACTTGCGGAGCCGACTGGTGGAAAAGCGGATATTAAAGGCGAGATAGTAAACAAGTTTGAATAAAGGTTTAAGCAGGTGTAGAATGAAGTATGCCAATACTAAGAAGTGATGAATGGCCTGAGGTTGGAGAATTAGTTATAGCAACCATTAATGAAATAACGGAGTATGGAGCATACGTTACGTTGGACGAGTATGGGAAAGAGGGGTTCCTTCATATATCAGAGGTTTCTTCAGGATGGATAAGAAATATTCGCAATTATATTCATGAAGGCGAGAAGGTCGTATTAAAGGTTTTAAGAGTTAATCCAGAAAGGAATCAAATAGATCTTTCACTTCGGAGAGTCACACAACGCGAGAAGAGGGAAAAAATCTTTCTCTGGAAAAGAAGTAAAAAAGCGGAGAGCCTTCTCAGAAGTGCATCTCAAAAAATCGGAATATCCGAGGAGAAGCTATATGACATAATTAGTGAACCATTTGAAAAAGCCTTTAACGGCATTTATGAAGGATTAGAGGCAGCCGCAAGGGAGGGCGTCAACGTATTACTAAAGATCGGCATACCTAAACAAGTCGCTGAAGTGTTAGCGGAGATCGCTAAAGAAAGAATTAAATTACCGGTCGTTAAGGTTAGGGGTATATTAAATTTAACTTGTACAAAGCCTGATGGAGTTTTGAGAATAAAGAAGGCTTTATTGAAAGCTAAGGAAAGCTGCACTATGCAGGGAGCCAAGGTTGAAATATATGTGGTGGCGCCGCCTAAATATCAAATTGAAGTCGTTGCCAAAGATTATAAGGAAGCAAACGCCATATTAAGCAAAGCGGCGGAAAGCGCTGTGGAGACCATAGTCAAATTGGGGGGCGAGGGATCTTTTAAGAGCGAAAGCGGGAAGTAGCTATGGTTTGGCTGATGAGGAGATGCATCAAATGCGGAAGATACACCCTTAGAAAAGACGCGTGTCCAGTTTGTGGTGGAGAAGTACGTGTTCCTCATCCAGCGAAATTTTCGCCTGATGATAAATATGCTAAATATAAAAGTGCTTTAAGAGGATTGATTGATGAAAAAGACAATAATAGTAGAGAAAGAGAAGATTGAATTAAGGAATCCCATTCTCATAAGCGGACTTCCAGGTTTAGGAATGGTTGGTAAAATAGCGGTCAAATATTTGATAAAACAATTGAGAGCTAAAAAATTCGCTGAGCTTTATTCGCCGCATTTCGCATACTATGTTCTTGTGAACGACAGAGGAGGCATCAAACTACTAAACAATGAATTTTATTACTGGAAAAATGAATCTGGAAAAAATGATTTAATTTTATTAACTGGAGACAGTCAAGCTCAAACAATTGAAGGACAATATGAAGTTGCTAATTTAATAGTTGATTTTGCAGAAAAGAAGGGTGTTAAACTTATTATAACTTTAGGTGGATATAGAAAGAACGTTATCAGCACACCGCAGGTGCTGGCTTCGGCGACAAGCCGAGGAGCCCTCAAGAAGGCTCTAGACGCTGGGTCGCTAAGCAACACTCCTAGAAGCCCAATAATTGGAGCAGCCGGATTGCTACTTGGCCTAGCGAAATTTAGAGATATGGAAGGCATATCTCTTTTAGGCGAAACACCCGGTTATATGCCGGATCCGAAAGCCGCTAAAAGCGTTTTAACAGTTCTTATGAGGATGTTAGATCTAGAGCTGGATTTATCCGATTTGGATAGAGAGATTAGCAGGATTGCGCAAATAGAAGAGCAGATGAGAAGGATAGAGAAGCAGAGAAGGGAAGCTGAAAGGGAACTCAAAAAGATTGAGGAAGAAAAACTTTCTTACATTGGATAAAACTTAATTTTTCTTAGATTATAAACCCATGCTGGTTTCGTATATATCTCTGCAATTTTCTCTTAAATTCTTCCAGATCCTTTATTGTATGATTTATTGTACTTAAGTGAAAGTTAAGTGCATCATAAATTTCCGCTTCTGAATCTGCTTCAAGTATATCGCTTCTAACCTGCTCAACTATTATTTGTGTTAGCTCATTTCTCGCTGAAATTGATTTGAAGGATTCTAGGATCTTTCTTCTAAGATTGTTAACGTGAGGTTTAGGCAGATCGCCCTTAACCACTTGATTGGCAATCTCATTTATAATAGATATTTCTGAGAGATGCATGCTTTTTCTGGTGGCAACTTCACCTCTCGAAGTTAAAAAGATAATCAACGGAACGCTACTTACGTCATAGGCTGCCGCCAATTCTTCATTCTCCGGATCTTCAACATTAACTAAGCGGACACGTAAGTTTTTTCTCTTCCGAAGCTTCTTAACTATCGAGAGCAAACTTCGCTTACTCTCGTATAGACCTGAATAGAAGTATAATATTTCAACCATTCTTTCCTCGTTCATGGACACTCCATTAACCTCTTTTGGCAATCTTTAAGATAAAAAATAAAAAATAAAGGAATTGAAAAACGATTCACTCTTCACCAATTCCTAGCCAACTTTCCTAGGTTTCACTTCAACCTTTTTGGTTATCTCCTTCACTATACCAGCAGCAATAGTTGTTCCCATGTCACGTATAGCGAATCTACCGAGCTCCGGAAACTCTGAGTAGACTTCTAGGCATATCGGTTTAAGCGGTTCAAATCTGACAATAGCGCTATCGCCGGTCTTTAGGAAAGACGGATTTTCTTCAACTACTTGACCAGTTCTAGGATCAATCTTCCTTATGAGCTCAACGAACCTGCATGGAACAGTAGCCGTGTGAACGTGTAGTACCGGCGTGTATCCAGCGGCTATGGCTGTTGGATGATAAATGACTATTATCTGGCCTATAAATTCCCTCGCCACGGTTGGAGGATTATCAGGGTGCCCAACTACGTCGCCTCTTCTTACATCCCTCTTCGCTACACCCCTAATGTTAAAACCTATGTTGTCGCCTGGTTCAGCCCTAGGTATTCTAGTATGATGAGTTTCTATCGACTTAACTTCCGCTACAATGCCTCCAGGCATAATTACTACCGTATCGCCTTCTTTAAGTACACCTGTTTCAACACGACCAACGGGCACTGTTCCAACACCAGTTATTGAATACACGTCTTGAATCGGTAGTCTGAGCGGTTTATCAACTGGTTTAGGCGGAACCTCAAATGCATCTAAGGCTTCATATAGTGTTGGACCCTTGTACCAAGGCATTTTTGGACTAGATTTAACCAAGTTATCGCCGGTCCATCCTGAAACTGGTATGAATGGAACCTTATTAACGTTGTAGCCAACCATCCTAAGCATTCGACTTAGCTGTTCTTTAACCTCATTGTAACGCGTCTCGCTCCAGTTAACCGTTGGATCATCCATCTTGTTTATAAGGACAACGAGCTGTCTAACTCCCAAGGTGAAGGCTAGGAAGGCATGCTCCCTTGTCTGACCTCCTGGACCTACACCGGCTTCGAACTCTCCCTTCTTAGCTGAAACAACAAGGATCGCTGCATCCGCCTGGCTTGCTCCAGTAATCATGTTCTTTACGAAGTCTCTATGTCCAGGCGCATCTATGATTGTGAAGAAGTATCTTGGCGTCTCAAACTTTAGGAATCGAAGATCTATTGTCAGACCTCTTTCTCGCTCCTCTTTTAGATTGTCTAGGATCCAAGCGAATTTGAAGGATTCCTTGCCTATTTTCTTCGCTTCTTCCTCGTACATTCTTATTATCCTATCATCAACTGCACCAGTCAAGTATAGGAAGTGCCCCATTGTTGTAGATTTTCCATGGTCTACATGCCCAATTACAACCACGTTCAAATGCGGTTTCTCAGGCTTGCTCATCATTTACCCTCTCCAGCTAGCAACTGTAATAGACCTTGTGTTAAATCAAAATAATTTCAGTTATTTTAAGTTTACTTCTCTCCAGCTATTTAAAAGTTCTTTTCACTCCTTTTTAGAATAGAGGGATGGGTGGGTTATATCATCACGTCTGTCAATAGACGTTATTTTTACGTATTTCTCTGGACTAATCACCAGTTTCGGTTTACCAAAAGCCTCGAATCTGAAAAGATAAGACTTATACCAGGGGATTCCTGGATTAGGGGCAACTGGAAACTTCAGTTTTTGAGTAAAGTTTTCGTAGCTTGCTGTTTTATAGGTTAGCCAATATTTCGAAAAATTGCTGATAATGTCAGTTATAATACAATTCATTCTTAGGAGAAACCTTTCAATCGCTATCCATTTTTTAAGTGATGCCTCAGCCCTCGTCAATCCAAAATATCCTACGCCATTCTCTTTTAGGCATGCTACACCTCTACCTATAAAAGCCTTTAAGCCGCTTAAAGTTTCAAGGGGCTCCGAGGAGAAAACATCAAATTTACCCACAAGCTCCTTTGGCAATGGATTGGCAACATCATATTTTCGAAATTCTATGTCAAACCCATATTCCTTATTAGCATTTCTTATGAAATCTCCAATTCTTTCATCGATATCTAAGACGAGGATCCTTGAGGGAAGCTCCGTGAGGGCTAGAGCGATACTTAGGAGATCATCATCCCCAACAAGCACGAAGCTTTTGTCTGCTAAATCACCATACTTATCCATTAAGGCAACTCTTGCTATCACGTCGTATTCATGCATGTATCCTTGAAAATAGTTTACATCAGGCTGAACTCTATCTTTGGTGATCTGCCTATATTTCTTGAAAACATCGTTAAATTTACCATCAAAGATTATTCCTTTACCCTCACATTTATCGCAGGTTTTACTTTCGAACCCCAAAATTTTTTTATTAATTTTCTCTAAGCCCTTATCAGTTATGTAGAGGGTGTTTCCATCAGAACCTATAAGACCGTTATCAAAAAGACCGTTTATCGAGTCTACAAAATCCCTTAATGTGCAATGGCTTTCATCTAGCAGCTCCCAGAGACTCTTCTTGGATTTTGCAAGACTATTTAATATTTGAACTTCTATTTTTCTCATAATAATCCCTTTTAACAACCTTTTTCTCTACAGTTTTAGGCTTTAACTCCTCAACAAGCAAATCAAAGGCCTTAAAGGCAGGCTCATCAGGACCACAGGTAAAAATGTCTAGCGCCACATAACCGCTTTCCGGCCATGTATGGACGCTAAAGTGGGATTCGCTCAAAATATATGCGGCAGAAACACCATGAGGCTCAAATTGATGAAAAACAGAGGAAACAACATGAAGTCCAGATTTAGAGATAACCCTATCCAAAATGACACGTAAGACTTCCACTTTCGCTATCTTCCCGGGATCTACTCCCAGGAAGTCTCCAATTATGTGGACGCCCAACTCGGACATCCACCATATTTTTTATTATTTGGGCATGGATCACGTTTATACGCCCACGCTGCATAGGATACAGGGACCCCTATGCGTTAAAAGAATATTCAAGCGAATTTTTATAAATATTTCGATTAAAAAGAAACTGTTTAGTCAGCAAAAATTGGGAGGAGAAGAATAGCCGCTTACCATAATTTAATTGGAGCATTCATGTTCTAACTCGGAGCATTATTCGTTTATTATAACATTAGCGGAGGCTCTCCTTTGATTGTTTGAAGAAGCGATAGGGCTTTCTCAACTCGTTCCTTAGTTCCCTCAACTAATAGTCTTACAGCGCCCTCGGCTCCCGCTATCCCTCCTGAAGAAACTAGGGTGGCATCCACGCCCGTCAGAATCTTCAAGGCTTCTATTTCCGTAACTATTAGACCAGTTACGGGCATTAGAGAGGGGCCTTCTGAATCTGGACTGTTCATTTTCCTAGCCAGCTCCCATATGCTTTCATAAACTAGCTTTTCAAGCCCTACAGGTATAATTAAAATGATTTTTTTGCCTACTATGTGACCTATTGTTTTGCCTATGGTTCCTCCATCTTCCCTTCCTATCAGTATTCCGGCAACCTTCTCCTTGTAGTTTAGGGCGTTCGCTCCCTTTATGTAGACGTCTCCTCTACCCATCTTCTCTACAGCCGTAAATCTGTCTAGGCTCTCGTCTACAACGCCTTTAACGAGCACAATGTCTCTCATGGGTTCAGGCTTGGGCATCCCTGAGGTTAGAGGCTTAGTGGGGGTTACCACGCCGGTCAAGTATGCGCGTTTATCTATTTTCTTGGATAGAAGCTCCTCCACGACATAGCTATTTGTTGAACCTTTAGCAATTACGATGATTCCATCATCCAAGGCTTTTTTAACAACCTCCATAGCGGCAACAGCCTTAGCGATCAATCTTTTAGATTCGGAAACAGTTAAAACAACCTGCCTCTTCATCATAGGCACCTCACATAAATAAATGAGGCGGAGAAATAAAAAGCCTTAGCATCAGCCACATTTAAGCGTCTTTTACATCTAGGAAAACGGGAGAATAGAGAAATCTTCACAAAAATTGAATCCCTGAAAGGCTTAACTTATTTCCTAAGAAAAAAGAGGAGTTGGGTGATTTCTTCTGAAGATCTCTACCTTTTAGTTTTAAGATAAATTGCCGAAATTACAGCTATGAATATAATTGCCGAAGCTAGGGTGACAGAAGACACCAAGTCTATGGAAGCATCTTTTTCCATGATTATGATCCCACCGACGGGCGTGTAGCGTTCAATTATTACTTTAAACTTTTCTCCAACAGTTTGAGCAAACTCTTCGGCATTAGCAACTGCACGTATCCATCCTGGAATATAGGGTGGAGCTATGTGGCCGGGCTGCGGATATAAGACGTGATTTCTGAACCAGTTTACAGCATCTTCACTTATAGCTATTCCCTCCATGTCTAATTCATCTAATCCTTCACTTACAGCCGTATTCACGACAGCTATTACATCATCATATGCATCTACGTCTACGTCTCCATCAAGGTCGGTTGTGGCATTATAGTTACGCACGTTGGGTACGCCGTCCGTGGCTAAATTAATTATCTGTCCGCCTTCAGGATCAAAGTTAGGTGAACTCTTAATCATCTGCCACGCTAAGTATAAGCCATGAGCCATCGGAGTATAGCCGTAGCCTTGCGCTGTG
The DNA here is from genome assembly GCA_964398235.1 of uncultured Candidatus Bathyarchaeia archaeon. Taxonomy (GTDB): domain Archaea; phylum Thermoproteota; class Bathyarchaeia; order Bathyarchaeales; family DTEX01; genus DTEX01. Next base: position 12,230 of record CAYNMB010000039.1, read on the forward strand.
CTATTAACTTGATTCGCTACACTTTCAGCCACTGCATCACTGGATATTACTGTAGGCGGTATCACAACGCTCGCATTTCCCCAAATGTTAGACGCAAACTGAATCACTGTGATTTCCACGGTTCCGTCATGCGGTAGATTATTAAGTATAGCGCTCGCCACTCCGCTGAGAATAAGGGTCCAATCCTCAGCGGATATACTGGTAGATCCGTCGAGAACTAGGGCGATCTGGATGACGTTTGCAGGTGATGCTTGGGAAAGAGTGGAACTAAAGCTGATAAGGCACATAGATAGAATCAACAAAACTAAACTGGTAGTTGTTTTCCTATCCATATTATTTCTCTTCAGAATATTAATTTCACAATAATT
>CAYNMB010000040.1:0-7093 GCA_964398235.1 uncultured Candidatus Bathyarchaeia archaeon
TAACCATTGTGGATCTTAAGATGCATTATGGCTTATCTAAAATAGACGTGGGGGGTATAGGGGGAGTATATACTGAGAGAGAATTCAGAGAGAGAGGTTACTCCAAAAAAACGATAAATTATGCTTTAGATTGGATGAAAACTCGCGAATATTCGCTCACAGCTCTATTTGGAATACCTGAATACTACCATAGGTATGGTTTTGAAACCTTTATGGGTATGCACCATGCTAAAATACATTTGAGAAATCTCTCTAGAATTGAGGCTCCAGAGGATTATCAGATAACTCTACACAGCGATTCGAGTTACAGACTAGAAGAAGTGGTTAGAGTTTATGAAGAAACAAATATGGATAGAATTGCATCGAGAGTAAGAGAGCCTAGCGTATGGAGAGGGTTTAGAAGGGGAGCTTGGGGAAGACACAGCCCAAAAGTTTTAGTGGCTGAAGAAAACGGCGAGGTTGCGGGATATGCGTTGATTGAGAGATGGCCTCCTCCAAATGAACTTCCCATAGCCGAGATTAACGCTTTAAATCACAACTACCATGTGTATCGTTCCCTGCTCAAAGAGATCTATAAGATCATGATGGAGGATCTCAAAACCCTAGCAGTTTTTCATGTCCCGCCAGATCATCCGATAGTAGATGTTTTAAGGGCCTATGGCTGCCGTTTTGAAAGTGAATTTCCATGGAGGGAGGATGGGATGGCTAGGGTCATAAATCTTAGCAAGCTTCTCACCTCTATTGAGGCGGAGCTCGAACGAAGGGCTAAAGGTTTAGAGGGGAGGGTTTGCCTAAAGCTTCCAAATGAGGCCGCGACATTAGTTGTTAATGATGGGTCTGTGGAGGTTAAGGAGGGTGTTCACACGGTTAATGTCGTTAAACTAGGATACGGGGAAGCCGCCCAGTTAATTCTTGGATATCGAAGCCCATATGAACTCTTATCCGCTGTTGAAACGCATGGCAACGTTGGAATAGTGGCTAGGCTATTTCCCAAGCAAATTCCATATGTTTGGAGACCTGATAGATGGTGACGGCATATCTTTGTTTAAAACCATGTTTTTACCAATGTTTAAACGCTAGGCTATTCATATATTCATTTAGAGATTTTATCGTCACCCCATTTCTCCGGTAGTATTTTAATGCTTTAACTATGGAAGAAGCTAGCTCAAATGTTGTAACTATAGGAATGTTAAATTCAACGGCTAATCTGCGGATAATATATTCGTCTTCTATTATATCCGCTCTCTCTTCTTCTGGATTAGCGATTGGAATATTGATTACTAGGTCGATTTTCCGCTGGACAATGTAATCTATTATATTTGGTTTTCTTGAGGGATCCCTAACTTTATGGAGAACGGTCACTTCTAGATTAGCTTCACGAAGCACGTCAGCCGTATGCTCAGTTGCATAAAGATTGAAGTCCATTTCCCTGAGGCTTCTGGCTAATGGAACAATTTTTTTCTTCATTTCCCTTCCCCCCACGGTTATTAAAGCAGATGAATTGCCGCTCGGAACATTAAATCCAACAGATTGTAAAGCCTTTAATAACGCGTCTGCAAGATTCTCGCCGATGCATGCAGCTTCGCCAGTGCTCGTCATTTCTACGCCTAGAATTGGATCAGCGCCGCTTAAACGCATAAAACTGAACTGCGGAACCTTGACAGCAACATAATGTATTTGCGGAACCTCGCGAATACCTAGCTCTTTGAGATTTTTTCCAAGCATTATAGCCGTGGAAATATCTATTAGGTTGACGCCCCTAGATTTGCTTACATAGGGGAGGCTACGCGAAGCCCTAAGATTGCATTCAATAACCGATACCTCGCCATTCTTAACGAGATACTGGATGTTGAATGGACCTTTAATCTGAAGAGCTTGCGCGATTCTCCGCGTATAGTCCTCAATTTTCTTAATGACGTCGCTACTCAGCGACTGGGGAGGGATGCTCATAACAGCGTCTCCGCTGTGAACCCCCGCCTGCTCAATGTGCTCGATAATGGCGCCTATCAACACTTCTTGGCCGTCGGCTACTCCATCAACTTCAACCTCTTTAGCACCCTCAATAAATTTAGATATGACAACTGGATGCTCCTTTGAAACCTTGGCTGCAAGCTCAAGATAGTCTCTGAGTTCTTTCTTGCTACGTGCAACCCTCATGGCGTAGCCTGAGAGAACGTAGCTTGGACGAACGAGAACGGGATAGCCTATCTCTTCCGCGAATTTTTCAGCGTCTTCTATGGTGGTGAATTTACTCCATTTGGGTTGTGGAATCCCTAAGCTATCAAGCAGGGCGCTGAATTTTGAGCGGTCTTCAGCCTTATCAATGTTTTCGCTTGATGTTCCAAGCAATTTAACGCCAGCTTTGGCTAGCTTTGGAGCCAGATTGTTTGGAATTTGCCCGCCAACGCTTACAATTACACCTAGGGGCTTCTCTTTCTCATAAATGTCTAAGACTCGTTCAAGCGTCAGCTCCTCAAAGTAAAGTTTATCTGAAATATCATAGTCTGTGGAAACTGTTTCCGGATTATAGTTTATCATTATTGTTTCATCCACGCCATACTTCTTTAAAGCCCATATCGTATTGACGCCGCTCCAATCAAATTCTACACTTGAACCGATCCTAAAGACGCCAGCGCCTAAAACAATAACCTTACTCTTCTTGTAATCGAATTCAATATCGTCTTCATCGCCGCTATAGGTTAAATATAAGTAGTTTGTCTTAGCGGGCCATTCGGCTGCTAATGTGTCGATCTGCTTAACGACTGGTATAATCCCATATTTCTTTCTGAATCTCCTAATCTCTTCTTCACTTACGCCCATAAATCTGGCTATCTGAGTGTCCGAAAAGCCTAGACGCTTAGCCTCCCTAATGACTTCTGGAGCATTTTTGCTATTTAGTCTAAGTTTACGCAATTTCTTCTCCATGCTAACAATGTTTTTGATCTTGTATAGGAACCATGGGTCTATTCCACTTAGACGATAAATCTCTCTTATCGGGATACCCATTTTTATTGCCTTAACAATCTTGAATAGCCGCTCGTCGGTTGGATTTTTTAGGCAGTCTTTTATGGATTTGATCGATTCGAATTCATCTTCATCATCGTTTCCAACAAGCCCGATTTTACCAATATCAAGCATTCTAACAGCCTTTTGCAACGCTTCTTCGAAAGTTCTACCAATTGCCATAACTTCTCCAACGGATTTCATTTGCGTGCCAATATGCCTATCAACATTCCTAAACTTGTTTAAATCCCATCTTGGAATTTTAACGACAACATAATCTAGGGCAGGTTCGAAACATGCTGTTGTTACTCCAGTAACCTTATTTATTAGCTCCGGAAGCGTATAGCCTATTGCAAGCTTGGCTGCTATATAGGCGAGCGGATAGCCGGTCGCCTTGCTGGCTAGGGCTGAGCTTCTAGACATTCTTGAATTAACTTCTATAGCTCTTATCTCCTCAGACCTTGGATGCAATGCCCACTGAATGTTGCATTCGCCAACTATGCCCAGAGCCCGCACCGCTTTGATTGAAGCTGAACGGAGAAGGTGGTATTCGCGATTTGTTAATGTCTGAGAGGGAGCAATGACTATTGAATCTCCCGTGTGAATTCCCATAGGATCGAAGTTCTCCATGTTGCAGACAGTTATGCAGTTGTCAGCGTAATCTCTCATAACTTCATATTCAACTTCCTTCCAATGTCCAATCCACTCTTCAATTAAGACCTGCCCTATGAGACTGTGCACAAGCGCTCTTTGAACAATCTCACGTAATTCACTTTGGTTACGGGCTACGCCGGTGCCCTTACCGCCTAGGATGAACGCGACTCTAACCATAACCGGGTAACCAATTTCGTCTGCGGCTTTAAGGGCTTCCTCCACTGATGTAGCGGGTTTACTCATCGGAACCGGAACCCCAGCGTTGAGCATGGTCTGCTTAAAGAGTTCTCTATTAGTTGTCCTCTCTATGGCTTCTATTGAAGTCCCTAGAACCTTAACACCATATTTATCCAAAATCCCGTTCTTGGCAAGAAGAACCCCGCAGTTTAAAGCCGTTTGTCCACCAAAACCCAACAATATGCCGTCCGGCCTCTCTCTTTCAATAACTTTCTCCACGTATTCCGGCGTGACGGGTAATAAGTAAACTTTGTCAGCAAGCCGGGGATCCGTTTGAATTGTTGCAACATTCGGGTTAACAAGCACGGTTTTTATGCCCTCTTCTCTTAAGGCTTTTAGACATTGGCTTCCAGAATAATCAAATTCGGCGGCCTCACCAATCTTTATTGGACCGCTTCCGAGAACCAGAGCTTTACTCACCCACTCGAACTTCGGCATGCTCCCTCACCCAACCATCCTTAAAAACTCGTCAAAAAGAAACTCTGTATCGTATGGTCCTGGACCGGCTTCGGGATGCCATTGAACCGCGAATACTTTTCTGTTTTTGAGTCTTATTCCCTCAACAGTCTTGTCATTTGCATTTATAAAAGAGCATTCCAGCCCAGATTTCTCTAAAGACTCCGCTGAAACAGCGTATCCGTGATTTTGAGTCGTTATATAACAGCGTCCTGTTTTCAAATCTAGTGCCGGTTGATTTTGAGACCTATGCCCATACTTCAGTTTATATGTGTCTCCATCCAAGGCTAAAGCCAAAATCTGATTTCCTAAGCATATACCCATTATAGGAAGGTTTTCCTCAATTAGAACTCTAACAGCCTCTATTGCTTCTACACATTTCTTCGGATCTCCGGGGCCATTGCTCACTAAAATTCCATGCGGTTTATACTCGAGAATTTCCTCAGCCGAGAAGCTGCATGGAACTCTTATAACGTCTACATTGCGCTTAAGGAGGTTTCTTATTATGCTGGCCTTAACGCCGCAGTCTATTAAAGCTATTCGTCTTCTTCCGCCGTTTTCATAATAAATTGGTTCTTTAATTGATACTTCGCTGGCTAAATTACGTATATTTGGGTCTGGAACATGCTTAACTTCTTTGAGAAGGTTGTTAAGGTTTGGTTCCTCGCCGAGGCGGTAGACTTGAAGTATGCCGAGCATAACGCCCTTTTCTCTAAGTTTTTTAGTTAGCCTCCTAGTGTCTATGCCATATATTCCCGGAATACCTTCGCTTCTAAGCCACTCGTCAAGGGTTCTGCGGGAAGTCCAGTGATGAGGTTTTAGACATAGCTCTTGAATAACTAATCCAATAACTTTAATGCCTATGGATTCAAATCTTATTGGAAGACCAAATTTATCGAGATCGTAAGCTGGAACACCATAATTTCCAATTAATGGATAGGTTAAAGTGAGTATTTGTCCATGATAGGAGGGGTCGGTTAATGATTCTGGATAACCAACCATACCGGTTGCAAAAACAACTTCGCCGGAAACTTTACGAACCGCGCCAAAACCCTTACCGATGAAAAATGACCCATCCTCAAGAACAAGAACCGCTTTACCAGCTTTCTCTAGTCGATTTTTTGTTCCCAATGAACCCTTCCTCAAGACAAGGAGGAACTTAGATTTAAACTTTTCTATTATCCCGATCTATTTCCTTTTGAATGAATTAGGGATTTAGCAAGGGAATCTAATTCATTTATTGAAGCTTCAATTTTTCTCTTTCTGCTTGAAATTTCAGCTTTAAGATGATTAAGCAGCTTTTTCCTTTGCTTGATCATTCTTTCAACTTCGCTTCTAGAGGGGCCTCCTCTAACATTATGCATCTCAACGATCCTTCTCAAGTCTATGGATTTCTTTAGATCCTCCTCTCTAATTAGCAACGGCTTTTGAATAGCTGAAGCCGAGGCTTCAGCCAAATCTTTTGATGTGGCGTCTAGCAGAGTCTTCCCGTTCCCGATTAGGTTTTTCACCAATGCGCCGACAATTTTATGAGCCGTTCTGAACGGGATTCCATAGTCTCTAACAAGCATGTTTGCGATCTCCGTTGCCGCCAAAAAACTCATAAACGGCTTGTTTATGACGGTTTCTTTAACCTTCAAATTCTTAATCAGCTCCATTAACATTCCTAGAGATTCTTTCATGGTATCTAGTGCGTTCCAAAGTTTTGGTGTCGCTTCCTGAAAGTCTAGGTTATATGCCGACGGTAACGCCTTAATCATTGTTGAGACAGCTGAAAAATCGCCGAGAATATTGCTCATTCTGGCTCTTATAACCTCTAAAACCTCGGGATTCTTTTTCTGCGGCATTATGCTACTAGTGGATGTAAATTCGTCTGGAATTTCTATGAGGTTAAATTCCATTGAAGACCATATTATTAAGTCTTCAGCAAGGCGGCTCACATTAACCGCCATTATCGATAAAGCCGCCAGTGTCTCAAGCAAGAAATCTCTTGAGCTAACAGCATCAAGAGAATTTTCGACAAGTCCGTTAAAGCCCAGTAGCTCAGCAACCCTTTCACGGCTTATTGGGAAGCTTGTGGTTGCTAGAGCCCCAGCGCCCATGGGTGAAAGATTAATGCGCTTATAGGCATCCATCAGCCTAGTCAAATCCCTCTCTAAGACATCAAACTGAGCAATTAAGTAATGTGCAAATGTTGTTGGCTGAGCTGGTTGAAGATGCGTATAGCCCGGCAATATGCTCTCAACATTTTTTCCCGCAACATCCAATAGAACTTCTTGAAGCCCTAGGATAAGCTCCATTAAATTGAGGATTTCGTTTCTTAATTCCATTCTTATGGCTGTTGCAACTTGATCGTTTCGGCTCTTGGCGAGGTTTAAGTTTCCGCCAACCTCTAAACCCGCATGCTTAATTACCTCCTCTTCAACAAGCATATGCGCATCTTCAATATCCGGCCTTAGGGTTATTTTCTCATCTAGGTTTAGTAATGTCTCTAAAATTTTCAAGCCATCATCCTTACTAATTATTTCTTTCTCGATAAGCATTATTATATGCGCTTTATTAACATCTATGATATGTTTGAGAATTTTTTCGTCGCTCTTTATCGATGACGTAAACTTAATAATCTCCTTTTTCGACGGCGAGAGCCTACCTCCTCTCAATAGCTTAGACATTCCTATTTCACTTGGCTTAATTTTTTAAGAGCTCTAGCAACTCTTGTTGGTAAACCCCATATCTCAATGAA
>CAYNMB010000040.1:7193-12429 GCA_964398235.1 uncultured Candidatus Bathyarchaeia archaeon
TTAATTTTTTAAGAGCTCTAGCAACTCTTGTTGGTAAACCCCATATCTCAATGAAGCCTGCAGAAGCCATTTGATTAAATGTTGTGTCAATGTTATATGTGGCTAAATGAATGTCATACAGCGAATATGGAGAGGATCTTCCAACAATCTGTGCACTCCCCTTATAAAGTTTAATTCTAACTTTGCCGGTAACCCTCTCTTGAGTCTTATCAATGAAGGCGTCAAGGGCTTCTCTAAGCGGATCCATCCATAAGCCTGCATAAACCAGATAGGCCCAATATGCGTCAACATGCTGTTTGAAGAGAACCTCATGTCTTGTTAAAACCATTTTCTCAAGATCCTTGTGGGCTTCGATTATTACTGTGGCTGCCGGGCACTCGTAAACCTCGCGGGATTTTATGCCAACTAGGCGATCTTCCATATGATCTATGCGTCCAACACCATGCTTACCAGCCGTAGCGTTAAGAACCTCTATTAGCTCCACTGGATTCATTCTTTCGCCATTAAGTGCAACTGGAACACCCTTCTCAAATTCAATGGTTAAATACTCTGGTTTTTCTGGAGCTTTTTCTGGCGAAACAGTCCATTCGAACGCGTCTTCTGGAGGCTCCTTATCAGGATACTCGAGTACACCGCATTCTATTGAACGGCCCCAGAGATTTTGGTCGATACTGTAGGGTTTTTCTTTATCTACTGGAATTGGTATACCATGTTTTTTAGCGTATTCTATTTCAGCATCCCTACTCATATTCCATTCTCTGACCGGTGCTATAACCTTGAGATCTGGGTTTAAAGCCTTAACTGAAACCTCAAATCGAACTTGATCGTTGCCTTTACCAGTACATCCATGTGCAACTGCATCTGCTCCCTCTTTTTCTGCAACTTCAACAAGCTTTGATGCTATAAGCGGTCTAGAGAGGGCTGTGCTAACCGGATACTTCCCCTCATAGAGGGCGTTTGCCTTAATTGCTGGAAAAACATAGTTTTTCACGAATTCTTCCCTTGCATCAATTGAGTAATGTTTTAAGACGCCGAGCTTAAGGGCTTTTTTCTCAATGACCTCTAAATCTTCCTTCTGACCAACATCTAAAGTTACCGTTATAACTTCAGCATCATATTTTTGCTGAAGCCATTTTATTAGGACTGACGTATCTAAACCGCCTGAATAAGCTAGGACTATTTTCCTTCTCAAGTTTTCATGATTCTCCTTAAGTTTATTAGAGAAACAAGGAGAAGGATTTAAATATAATATTTTCGATTAAAATCATAACTTAAAATGGGTTTAAGTGACCAAAATTGGTCAAATTATCTTTGGCAAAAACCGTTCAATATTTAATAGACGGTGACGCCTCGATTCAAGACGCCATAGAAAGAGGTTATGCAAACTTCAGCGCCATAGCTCGCCTACTAAAACCTAAAGCTGAAAGAATACTTGGAAGAAAAGTGACTTTGGAAGGCATGATAACTTCTGTTAAGCGCGCAAAGACGAAATATAAGCCTTCAAGAAAACAGTTAAAGGTTATAGCTGAAAGCGTCATAATAATCAGAACCAACCTAGCGAAAATTTCTCTCGAAAAGACTAGAAGAAACCTTGAAAAAGCAAGGCTTATATCAGCGGAGTTCCCGGAAGCATTCTTTCAGATTCTCGAGGGAGCATCAGCCCTAACGCTTATAACAGACGAGAGAATCTTCAGTCAAGTTCGCTCAAAATTTGAGGATACGGGGATCTTAGATGAAAGAGGGAACTTAGCGGCGGTGATAGTTCAGAGTCCAAGGGAGATAGTGGATACGCCGGGATGCGTCATGAGGTTTTATAATGCCATATCTAGGCGAGGGATAAACATAGAGGAGACAATAAGCTGCTACACTGAAACCATCATAGTGCTCAAAATGGAGGATTCAGTAAAAGTCTACAGCATACTCGCAGACTTAATATCGGATGCTAGGGAAAGGCTTAAAAATATAAAGTAATTGAGGCATATTTCCCTTCTGGCTCATCGCGTTTAAAATTCATAATCCCATTAAATTTTTAAATAGTTTTTATTAACCTATTTTCAACCAAATTAATCTGTGGAGGCTTTTATTTTGGAGAATAAAGTAGACTTGGATCTAATGGAGCCTCGAGCTCTTATTCTAGCAACGATGTTTTCTTTTATCTGGGGTTTTAAAAAACCACTAGATCAATTCGCTCCTCTGCTTCTACATAAACTTTATAAATATGGTATGAGTGAGGTTGCGGCAATCGCATTTTATCTTAATGAGATATGGTATATTCAAGTAGTTATCCTATTTGCTATTTTCTTCTATATTTGTGGTCAAAGCATTATTAATAGAATTGGAAGCACTATTGTCTCAACAATCATCGGAGATGCTGTCGGATTCTGGACAGGCTATTTTACATTTGCTGGTCTAATTATTAGCACAGGGTTAATTGGAGAGTGGAATCCGCTAATATCTGTAAATTCCGCTCTAGCTCAAGGCGTAATCTCCCTTTTATTTATTGAATTTGCAGCCATTGCATGCGCATACGTAGTTGAAGAATGGGATAGAAGACTTGAACAAATCGGCTTCCTTTCCAATAATATAAGGAAACCTGCAACAGTTTATGTAGCTACTATCATTTACGCGGTTTTAGGAGTTTTGCTCCTAGTATTTTCCTTCATATTCGTAATTTATGGACGCCCATTTAACGAATTTATTCGACTTGCCCCCTTTATTTTATTTGATCTTTTATTGAGAGCCGGCGCTTCGATAATTGTAAGTTATGGACTATATGTCGGCAAAAGATGGGGATGGCTCATCGCATTTATAACATCTGTGTTGGGAACAATAGCGACAATCAATCTGTTAATGTTCTATTTAGTGAACGCATTAGGAACATCAGCATTAATAGCCAGTATGGCTTTACTGCTCAATTTGACATTAATTGTCTGCCTTCTTTCAGTAAGCTGCCGGCGATATTTTCGTTTCTTAAATCTTAAAGGCTAGCTTATAAACTCATCAGTCTTTTAGGCGCCTATGAGCTCTCTAAGATATTTTCCACCTTTGATTAACCCATCTTCGGAGCCAAAGAACGGGTCTTCATGCTCGATGCTGAGAACATAATTGTAGCCGATCTCCATCAGAGCCGTTATGTAAGCTCGCCAGTTTATTTGACCCCAGCCGGGTATTCTATATCTCCACCAGCCTCGGCCTAGAACGCCGACTTCCCTGAGCTTGAAGGATAATATTTCCGCGTCTTTAGCATGAGTATGATGGATTCTGTCTCCGAATCTGTGAACGGCTTCAATGTAATCTATTTGTTGCCAGAATAAATGTGATGGATCAAAGTTTAGTCCTAGCGTTTTATCTGGAATTTCTTTAAAAGCGATTTGAAAATGATCTAAACCCTGAAGATTTGTTGCATACCAGTTTTCTAATGCTATCTTTAAGCCGTGCTCCCTAGCCTTATCGACTAGGGGCCAGAAAACTTTTGGGAAATCTTCTTTTAATGTTTGTTTCTTGTCCTTTCCTTCAGCTGGTCCGCCAGCCAGGGTGCAAACAACCTCTATGTCTAGGATTGAGGCTGCGTCAATAACCTTTGATAGGAATTCTTGCTCAGTCTTATCCTTGAGGATCCCCATGCTGTAGAAGGCTAGACTGGTTATTTTTAGTTCTTTTCCGGAGAATAGGCGCTTTACCTCCCCGGCTCCTCCGCTTAAAACTTTGTTAACATCAATATGCTTCACCTTCGGGGAGACAAGAACCTCTAAGCCTTTAAAGCCATTAGCTGATGCCCAATCAACGATTTTCCGGAAACTCCAGTTCCTTAAAGGCGCTGTGAGAAAACCTATAAACATTTATTTCCACCGATTCAATCATGTCCATAAAATTATTTAATGTTTTTCAGAGTTAAAGACTTCATTTTTCAATTTTCTTTCAACATCTCTGGTAAGCCTAATAGAGTCTTCAATATATTTTCTTAGTTTTGGATTATAGAGGGCTGCAGCTGGATGATAGGAAACTATCAAATAAATTGGTGATCCTAGAAGTTTCACCCTATAAATTTTTCCTTGATTCGCCCTCATTGATTTAAAGATTAAACCCGCCTTTGAAAAAAGGTATATGGTGGAATGTCTGCCAAGAGTAACAATTATCTTCGGTTTAATGATGTTTAATTGCTGGTCGAGATATGGTGAGCAAGCCTCAATCTCATCTGGTTTAGGCTCTCTATTTCTCGGAGGCCTACATTTCACCACATTCGTTATATAAACCCTTTCTCTTGAAAAACCATTTTCCTCAAGGATTTCCTCCAAAAGTTTTCCGGCAGCCCCAACGAAAGGCTTACCCATGAGATCTTCCCAATATCCAGGCGCTTCGCCGATAAAAACTGTTAGTGCATTCACGTCTCCCTCTCCCGGAACCGGGTTTTTACGCGTTTTCCATAGATCGCATTTTTTACAATTGTTTATCTCCATAATTAATTTCTGCATTAATTCGGTTTTTGATTGCAATTTTTTTCCATCACCACGTTTACGATGATTTTTATGATGGTGGTTTTTCCAGCATCATTTGGCCCTAGGAGCCCAAAGATTTCACCCTGTAAACCTCTAAATTTATTCCCTTAAGCGAGAGCTTCACTTCTTGTATCCAAGCTCTCTAAGCAGATTTCTACGCCACTCAACGCCTTTCTCATCCTCAACGCCCTTCGGCTTAAAACCGTCAATTACGCCTAATATGCCTCTCCCCTGCTCTGTTTCCGCAACGATAACCTGTAATGGATTAGCCGTAGCCGCATATATGGTGCAGACTTCCGGAACCCTCTTTATAGCATTAAGCACATTTATCGGATATGCACCGCGCAAAAATATGATGAATGAGTGGCCGCAGCCAAGTTTAAGCATGTTTTCGGCAGCAGCCTTCTTAAGTTCCTCATCGGTTCCCTCAACGCGAACTAGGCATTCGCCGCTACTTTCACAGAAGGCTAAGCCAAATTTTATTCCAGGAACCGAATTAACCATCGCTTCATAGAGGTCCTCAACGGTCTTTATGAAATGAGATGTGCCTAGGATAACATTACTATCCTTCGGCATGTCTATTTTCACAACTTTAATCTCCATGAGAAGATCCTCCTCCCTTAAATCAGCTTTATTCGCATCAATCCCTTTTAATTTTTCTTATAAATTGAAGAGTTTCTCACATCTTTCAGGTAGGCTCTAATGCTTCTCCATCGATCAAAAGCTATATCCAGCAATCC
>CAYNMB010000041.1:0-4849 GCA_964398235.1 uncultured Candidatus Bathyarchaeia archaeon
TTAATATCGGCCTTCAAGCTGGTGGATGAGGGAGAGTTTTCACTCTATGCAAGTGAAGAAGATATGCAAAAAGCCATATTATTGAATCCATCGATCATTGAGGATGGATTTAAGCCAATTGAATATGAGAAAAAGGTTGAGCCCGGCTTCGTGGATGTTTATGGAGTTGATAAGAGAGGCAGAGTGGTTGTGATTGAAATAAAGCGTAGAACTGCTGGTAGAGAAGCAGTTTTACAATTAGCTAAGTATGTTAAGGCAATAAAAGCCTCAATTGGCCGGGAAGTGAGGGGCATATTGGCTGCGCCGCAGGTGTCAAAAGAAGCGTTAACCCTCCTGGAATCTCTAGGGTTGGATTTTAAAAAAGTAGATCCGAAAAAGTGCTCTGAAATAGTTCATGCAACGAGCGAAAAGAAGATTACGGATTACTTTCAATCAAGTAAACAAAAGCTATTGCCGCTGAAGTGAGATAATTTTTCGTTAATCTTTAGCTATCAGCAACTCAACTATTCTATCCGCAATTGATATTATTCTATCGGACTTTTTTATGATAAATTCGCTTAAATCGGAGATCCGCTGCCCGTTTTCCAGCTGCTCCAGCCGCCTTATTGATTTCTCGATTTCCGTCAAACATTGAAGTATTGGATCTTCTATGTAAGAGGGGTTTTCTAATGCTTCTTGAACTATATTTTCTATAAAGTAGGGTTCTCCCAAGCTATAGTATATTGCCACCTGAGCCTTTCTAACAGCATCAAATATTAGATTGAGTGCTTTCCCATTTTTCTTGGCTATTTTAAATTCGTCTTTAGCCTCTCTTAAATAGCGTAGCGCCCAGCATTTACGATACTCATCAGTTAGCATTTCATTCTCCCAAAAAATAAGAATATAGTTCTCACTTATTTGCTTGTAGGTTCGTGTCCGCACTTTCCCCGGACTGCCGTTGGGATATTGCAACTAAACGCGTTATATAGCCAGCAATATTATTTCTAAGCCTAGTTGTAGGAATGACGGCTAGGCTAGACAATATTTTTTTATTTTCCTCAAAACTTGCCGTAAATTTATCTGGATACCTTCTAAGCAGCTCTCGAGCTATCCTTTTTATTTTTTCTGAACGTACGTTCCCCAAGCGGATCAACCTTTTCCATTAGTTTCTCATATTATATTCGTATATCCGCGCTTACGCGTGAACTTCATTGATTTTCGTATGTTTCACAGAGAAATATATAAGGTTAGCTTTAATCAGCGGAAGCATAGAAAGGCTTTTTTAGCCGAAAACACGTTAAATAATTATATTTGTAAACGAAAATTTAAAAGAGGGAATAATTATGGGCGAATTAGCGATTGCGGCTATGCACAGGATTTGTAAAAAAGCTGGCGCCGAAAGGGTCAGCGAGTCTGCGGCGGTGCAGCTGGCTAAAGTGCTCGAAGAAATAGGGCTAAAGATTGGTAGGGAAGCCGTAGATTTCGCAATGCATGCAGGCAGAAAAACCGTTAAAGCCGAAGATATAGAAATAGCCGCAAAGAAAGTTTTAGGCAGACAATAGTCCAAAGATTCCCGAAGCCGAAAAATATGAAAAACGCAATTTATTCCCCTCTCACCTTATTTTTTATTTCAAAATCCAAAGGATTTTTAAACCCTTCAAAAAACTTAATTTATTGCAAAGGAAAAGTTAATAGAGAAAGAGGCTCCGGTAGTATAGCCCGGCCAAGTATGGCGGCCTCTCGAGCCGCAGACCCGGGTTCAAATCCCGGCCGGAGCACCATTTACAATTCACTCTTAATAGTGACGTGAGAGTTCACGCTTCTAGGTTGCGGGAAAAGAAGATTCACGAGAGCTTTATTTTCCTGCATCTAGAGACTCTAAAATCGTGATTGATGATTTCTTATTGAAAGGTTTAAATATGTAGACGTTGTTTTAAAATGTATACGGGGGTTTATGTTTGTCTGGAGTAGTGTCGGCTAGGTTGCCGAGAGAAATGGTGAAGCTTATAGAGGAAATAGCTAGGGAGGAGAAGATTGATAAGTCAACTGTTGTGGAGAGGGCTTTGGAGCATTATATACGGGAGTGGAGGCTTAATAAGGCTGTGGAATCGTATAGGGATGGGTTGATTACGCTTTCAAGGGCTGCTGAAATCGCCGGCGTCTCAATTTGGGAGATGATTGATGTGCTGGTGCAGAAGAAGGTTACGCTCCAATATAGCGTTGAGGATTTAGAAGAGGATTTGAGGGCGCTTGAACAGGGATAAACCTCTCCTCGCCGTTTCAAACTCCACCCCACTCATCTATCTGGCGAAGATCGGTAGGCTAAACATACTTAGATCTGTTTTTGAGAAAATCTTTATTCCCGAGGCGGTTTTCGAGGAGGCTGTGATCAAAGGGAAGGCTCTTAACATTAGCGACGCATTCATTATTGAGAGGGCTATCGGGGCATGGATTATTAAGGAGAAGGTGAAGCCGGAGATAGACGCCGAATACCGCTTCTTAGACACTAACACAAAACTCGGCTCGGGGGAGAAAGAAGCCATTAAACTATGTAAGCAACTCAACATAAAATATTTGATAGCAGATGATAAGGAGGCAAGAAGAGTAGCAAAAATACTTAATATAACGCCCATCGGAACCTGCGGCATAATAATTAAAGCCTATAAGCAGGGAACTGTAACGAGAGATGAGGCGATTCGAATTCTGGATGAACTCCTAAAAGCTGGATTTAGAATAGACCTAGAATTATATCGGAGAATTCTTAATGAACTAGGACAATAGGCTTAAATCCCGGCTGGAGCACCAAACCTTTGCTTTTAATCTTTTTTGGCTCCATAAACTTTTTCATAAGGATTATATTTAGGTTTAACCGGTTTTATTATAGGTGGACTGGTTTGACTCTTAAATTGAAGGTGGGTAGAAAGGGCTACATAATAATTCCTAAGTCCATTCGGGAGTCCGTTGGCATCGAGGAGGGAGATGAAGTCATCGTTGAAGTTGGAGATGGAATAATCCTTAAACCCGTCAAGAAAGTTAACATTAAGGAGCTTAAGTCAGCCCTTAAGAATCATGTGGAAAGGTTGCGGTCTCTACCCGGATTGAAGGAGCCAATGCCGGGTGAATTGGGTATTTCTCTTGAAGAGGAGTTTGATGAATGAGAATATTTGTTGATACTAATCTTTTAGTCTACTTGAACACATTAATTACAGAGGATATTAGGATGATTTACGAGAATTTTTACTTAAACCTAGCGACTGAACATAGAATGTATACGGATGTGCTCGTGTTAGACGAACTCATTTACGTTTCTAAAAAGAGGTATTTTGTCCCGTATGTAATAACGCTTAGTTTCATAAAGTCTATAGTGCTACCGTATGTAATTGTCTTACCCTTAGGCGAAGATGAATACAACGAGGCTGCCAAATTCATCGAGAAATATGATGTTAAACCATCTGATGCCTTGCATATAGGAGCTATGAAGATGAACAATATTGATGTGATAGTATCTGAGGATAAAGAGCTAGACAAAATAGATGAGATAAAAAGAATGTGGATACAAACCTCAAAATAAGAAGCCATTCCATTCGAAATTCGCTTCTTCCAATAGGGAAAAGCTCATCTTTAAATTAGGCTCTATTTTTTATTCACTCCTATCACCATCTCCACTGGTAAGCCTAGCATTTTCATTTTTTCCTTGCATTTCACTTCGTAGCCAGAGTTTTTCATCGATTCCTCAACGTAGATGGGTCTGCAATCAATATACTTCGGCCATTTTTTATGCGCCCATTCGTAAAGCCTTAAGATGAGATTTTCTCCATTTTCTTTTGATAGGCTCACGACTCCAATTCTGCCCTCCGGTTTAAGAACCCTTTTAATCTCCTCCAGCACTTTTGGAATTTCAGGGGTGTCAAAGAGCTCGAGGGTGAAGCTCATAAAGGCGGCGTCAAATACATCATTTTTGTAGGGCAGATATATTGCGTCTCCACAGCATAGCTCCACTCTATCTAAGCATTCCTCTTTCCTTAACTTTTCTCTCGCTTTTTCAAGCATGCCGCGGGAAATGTCGATGCCGTATGCTTCACCCTTCTCGCCAACTTTTCTCGCTATTTCAACTAGGCAGCCGCCGGTTCCAGATCCAACCTCCAGAATCATTTCTCCCTTTCTGAACCTCATTTTCCCTAGGGCTATTTTCTTGAATTTATCCTCAAAGAAGCTGGAGATGAGGTCATAGAACCCGCTGATTTTATCATAGAGTTCTTTAGCTTCCTTACGGGTTCTATGAACCCTTAAGACCTTTTTCTCCATCATTTATCACTCGTCAATATTAATTCTGAATCTTTTTATTTTCGCCTTTTCTTTATGAAGAAGAAAATTATGGCTTGTGGTGGAAATCTAACTGAAGGTTGCTGATATCCAGTCTCCAATTAAGTGGGCTATGCAGATAACTGCCAATGCTATGAGCACATGCTCCATTATAACTTTCCAAGCTCTTCTCTTCTGCTCCTTGGCTATGCGAAGGCTGAAAAAGCCTAGAACAAGTAAGCCCCAAATTACGCTTGCAATTATTGCCATTTGAAGCTCCAATAGGAGAACTGGTATGATGAAGGTTAATGCGAAAATAAATTTGAAGCAGAAGGTTGAGAGGGTTGCTATCCACACTTCTTTCGCCGTATGTTTAGCCTCCGATTCCTCCGATACGTGGATGCCAAGCGCGTCGGAGAAGGCGTCCGCCATCGCTATCGTCAATATTCCCCCTATAACCGCAAGCTTAGAGTGGGTTCCAGAATGCAAGCCCACAATTAACCCTAACGTTGTTATAATTCCCGAAGTCAATCCGAAGCTCATTCCAACCCTAAAAGAATGCTCCATA
>CAYNMB010000041.1:4949-8098 GCA_964398235.1 uncultured Candidatus Bathyarchaeia archaeon
TGAAGAGCTTAAAAGTTTTCTGGCGGAATTGAGGATTTCAGGCGAGTATTTGATAAACGTTTATAAAGATTGGGCTTCATGCTGCGGATACATGCCCTAGGAGTATCTATTGAAATACAGGCTCCTAGGAAGCAGGGCATAGAAGATTTAGATGCGAGGATTTATGCCAAGATTATGGAAATATGTGAAAGAGAGGGAATCAAATACTATAAATGTGAGCTAATGGAGATTACTTGATTTAAGCCTAGGCAATCTTCAAGAAAACCAAAATTTAATTAAGTGACAACAATATTATTTTTAGTTAAGGCTAGTTTATTCATGTGTGGACGGATTGATAAATGAATGTAAAAAATGATTTAGTCGATTTTATTAAAAAGCAGATTGAAATTGAACACAGCATTGTGAATTCTCTTAATGAGGCTTTGAAGGATATAAATAATCAGCCTGTTAGGGGCGTTTTGCATGGAATATCGCTTGATTCAGCTAAGCATGCGGAGATGTATGAGGCTGCATTAAATTTGTTGACGGGTGTTTCGCAGGCTTTATCTCAGGCTCAGCTTGATGAACAGAGAAGGGTTGTGGAGAAGCATATTCGTATGGAGGCTGAGTTAATTGAGAGAATTAATGCTATGCTGCCGAGGGTTGAGGATGAGAAGGTTAATCTTCTTTTAACAGCCATATTGGCTGATGAAAGAAGGCATCATGAGCTCTTAAAGCAGGTGTTAGAAACCATTGTTCATAGAGAAACAATAACTGAGGAAGATTGGTGGAGGCTCATTTGGGAAAACGTTCCATTTTATGGGGCTCCCGGAGGATAAATTTGTTAAACAGAGGGTTCATGAACACTTATATATGTTTTTAATGCATGCATGTGGAGAAGCGCTACAATTGCTACGAAAAACGTTGCTTTCGTGGTGTTGATTATTTTGAGGCATAAATCTGCTTCTGTAGAAATGAGTTGAATACTTATTAACGATCCTCCCAGAAAGATGGCTAAAATCGATAGGAGCAGCCTTAAATAGCGTAAGGCATCATGTTTGCCCCTTCTTTTACAGATGTAGGCTACTATGTGAAAGAAGGGGGTTATGTAAGAAATTATTGATAGGGTGAGTGTGAGAAAGCCATTTGAGGGGAGGGATGCTAAAAGAAGCGAGCAGCCCAAAAATAAATAGATTAATGAATTAATTACCAGTAATGTCAATGGTCCTAAAGCATTTTTAAGATAGAGAGCTAAGCCATAGACTCCAAGCAATATTGTTAATTCATAAATGAAAATTACACTGGATCCAAAGCATTGGGAGTTACTCAGCAACTCATATAGGGGGTTTTCCATGCATGGATAGAAGGGCATTATGTCGGAGTATAGAGGCGCGTCGAAAGCGACGTGTAGGATTGAGCCTGAAACGCCGGCGATAAAATGTTCTTTAAGCCCATATTGAGTGTTGGCATCAATGAGTTTAAAGGTTTTCCATACAGGATTTAGGAAGCTGTCTAGGAGATAGGTTAAATATCCAAGCCCTAGACCAGCTAAGCCGGCAAGTAGGAATGTATGTAGATAGCCGTGGAGGGGATAGTTTAGATGTAGGATAGTTACCATTATTAGGGGCTCTAAATCAATGTAAACATTGGCGATAAGGAAGGTTGGGAGATGAATTCTCTTGCTGAAGGGGGCGCCGAAGGCTAGGGCTGGACCTAGATGAAATGGCGTGAAAGGCATCCATATATTCCTCACTTGTCACTATTCGAAGGCAACTAATCGGCTGGAACCGCCGGTCTCATAGTCCAGCATTGCAGTAAAGTGAGTTCTTCAATACGCTTGGATTCAAAGTTTGGTGGAAAAATCCCCCACCTCCATTGTTCTTTAAGCCTGCTAAGTAGATTCCATCTTTGAGCAACCTCCGGAATGTTTGGAAGACCGTCAAGCTCTATTGTTTCTGGAAGACTTCTCCGCCTAGAATAATGTCGGATTGTTTTAGCAGCCGCCTCCAAGAGAAGGGCTGGACCGAATTCAACCTCATTCACCTTTATTGTCGATGGGATTCTGCCATAAGCATCCATGAAATGTTTAGCAAGGCTAGAAGCGTTTAGAAGATCTTTGATGTGGAGGTGGCTTAAGTTGGGGTTTTCCGGGGGCATAGATGTGGGTCCAAGAGTGAAGCGTATGGGCATTGATTCAGGAGGCTCCGTATTCCTGCTAAGATAGTTTGCAGTCAATTCTATGAATAGTCGGAGGATTTCGGATGGAGAAACGGATATCTTATCGATGATCTGCCAATCATTGTGTTCGGATGCTTTTTCAGATAATGTGAAAATCTGATCTAGGCTTAGCTTTCGTTCAGCAGGTTCTTGAAAGAGGGTTTGCAGATCTCTGAAGGTGATTACCTCAATGTTCGGGTGACTTAGAATAAAGTCTAGGAAGGCTTGAAAGACTTGGAGGCTCTCTTCAAAATCCTTTCTACTTCTTAGGGGGGCTGGCTTAAATTCCTCCGGCGGCGGACTTCTTCCATGCATGAAGTTTTCATCCCAAAATTTTTCTGTAATGAATTTGCATGGATGCGCATAGATTACAAGGATTCCTCCCCTAGCTACTTTTGAATTATAGATGCTATCAAATCTAGATTTCAGCGCCTTGAGGTCGGTGAAGGTTGAGTGCTCTGGGAAGCCCATGGCGTATCGGATGCAGAGGGCGCCGCATAGCCAAACCGGTTCATCTTGGAAAATTCCGTCAGCATAGACTGGAACACCCATCTCCTTAAGGGCGTATGGGGTTTCTGGAGCCCAGCTTCCACCGGGTTGAATGAAGGCTGAGGGTTTTACTCCAAACATTTTCTCTAGGTATTTTAGCCCGGATTCCTCACGTTTCTTAACTTCCTCGACGCCTTCATCCCAATCTTTATCCTTAAGATATTCCGAGATTACTGGATGTAGTGAATGATGGTTTGAGTGGTATGCTATGTCATGTTTTTTGAGGGCTTCTAGAACATCGGTTCTTCCCCGCTTCTCCAAAATCCTTACTTTTTCAGCAACTAGGCAGAAAGATCCCTTTACACCAAACTTTTCTAGGATGCTTGTGAGGTTTAGTAGAACATCGTCTGTTTCCGGCGTTATGAAATCTTCGGCGTCAAATTGAAAAATTACGTAAACTTTCT
>CAYNMB010000041.1:8198-11423 GCA_964398235.1 uncultured Candidatus Bathyarchaeia archaeon
TTGCTTACGTTTTGATTCTTAAGGCATCCCCTCATCTAAAATTTAAAATAACAGCCTAAACCAAGTATATTTTGTGATATTTATGCAGTCAAACCTCACTCCTAGAGAAAATTTTTTAATGGCTGTTGAATGGAGAAATCCAGCATGGCTTCCATGCCCCATGTTCGATGATTCTGTTAAGGTGGTTGAGCCCGGTTTAGTGGATCATAGAACTGAGGGCGTCGATGATTGGGGAATAGTCTGGGTGCTTAAGGATCCATATTCAGATGGATTTCCAGTTGACACTCCAATAAAAAGTTTGGAGGATGTTGATAAATATCAGCCTCCATCCCTCTCTAAGAGGAAGGTTCTTGAACCAATTTTAAAGGTGATTCAAAGGGTGAATAGACGCGTAAGCCTAGTGGCTCTAGATCACGGTTGGGGCATATTTGAAAGGGCATGGCTATTGCTAGGCGGCATGGATAAGCTTTTCCTAGCGTCCAGAAGACGGCCGGACGTTGTTCATCAGCTAATGGATATGGTGGTTGAGGTTAAACTCGAGGCTCTTGAAATGATTTTGGAGGAGGTTGACATAGATATTGTTTTCTATGGAGATGACTGGGGAATGGAGGATAGGCTTCTTTTCTCGCCTCAATGGTGGAGAACCTTCGTTAAGCCTAGGCATGAAAGGCTTTATAGAGCGGTTAAGAAAGCCGGCTTACTCTGCTTTCTTCACACCGATGGGAGAGTGGAAGATCTTATACCGGAGCTGATAGAAATGGGTGTGGACATATTGAACATACAGAGGGAATGCAACGACTGGCCTAGAATTTTAAGAGAGTTTCAAGGCTCAGTAACCTTGTGGGGCGGTGTAAACGCCAGAACCCTTGATAGAGGAACCCCCGAACAGATCGCTAAAGAAGTTGCCGAATGCATTGAGCTGGGAAGGGAGGGTGGGGTGATCCTGGCTCCGGGGCATAGCTTAAAGTATAGGGAAGAGAACATTGAAGCCATGAGAAAAGCTTGGGAAGAGAAGGGAAAATATAGGGAAATTTGAGGCTAGATCCCCTCCTCAATATATCCCTACACTCTTTAAGGCATATTTATTTTAACGTCCAGAATCTATGATGAAGGTGAGGGATTGGCTTGAGGATTATTTTGGAAACTGCGGAGAAGATAAGGCGACTTGAAATTCAGGGGGCAAGGAACATCGCCATAGCCGCGATTAAGGCTTTGGAGGCTCTGGCAACGCAGACTAAGGTTAAAAGTAAGGAGGAGTTGCTAAGGGAGCTTTATAGGGCTAGAGAAATTCTCTTCGCCTCTAGGGCCACTGAGCCCCTGATGAGAAATGCTGTTCGAAGAATAATCACCCAAGTGGAAAGAAGTCCCGAAAGAAGCGTTAAAGCCTTAGCTGAGGTAATTTCATCCGTCGCTAAATTATTCCTCAGAGATTTTGATTATTCGAAGGAAATTATAGCTGAAATAGGGGCTAAACGAATAAAGGACGGTTCAATCGTGTTCACCCACTGCCACTCATCCACCGTAACCCATCTCCTCAAGAAGGCTAGAGAGCAGGGTAAACTCTTTGAGGTCATCTGCACTGAGACTAGACCCTTATTTCAGGGAAGAATAACCGCTAGGGAGCTTGTAGAAGCCGGGATAAAAACCACATTAATCGTGGATGCAGCAGCCCGATTCTTCATGAATGATGCAGACATGGTTATCGTGGGGGCGGACGCCATAACCTCCGAGGGAAACGTGGTTAACAAGATTGGTACAAGCGCCATAGCCCTGATAGCAAAGGAGGCGAGAACACCCTTCTATGTGGCCGCGGAGCTTCTAAAATTTGATCCAGCAACCATGTATGGAGATTATGAGAAAATAGAGGAACGCGGTCCAGAGGAGATATGGGAGAACCCGCCTGAAGGCTTAAATATACGGAACCCCGCCTTCGACGTCACTCGAAGAGACTTCATTCACGGCATTATATGCGAGGAGGGGATAATTTCACCCCACTCCATAATTGAAGTCATCCATAGGCGGTATCCATGGATATTTAGCTCAACTCTTCCACAGCTCTAGGGCAACCGCCAGCTCCCTATGGCTTTCAGCATACTCTTTTAATGGGATGCCCTTCATGACAGCATCCACAGCCTGCCTCATGGCTCTAGCTCCAGCAATGGTTCCATCCCTAT
The DNA here is from genome assembly GCA_964398235.1 of uncultured Candidatus Bathyarchaeia archaeon. Taxonomy (GTDB): domain Archaea; phylum Thermoproteota; class Bathyarchaeia; order Bathyarchaeales; family DTEX01; genus DTEX01. Next base: position 10,373 of record CAYNMB010000041.1, read on the forward strand.
GGCCGTGAATGCCGCCGCCAGCCTGTATAAGAAAATCCTTTCCGAAAATCTCCACCAGCGCTGGCACAAGACGTGGATGCAAGCCGCCTGAAGCCACGGGGAGACAGGGCTTTATTCCCGCCATCTCCATCTTTAAGGCTTCAATATTCTTTTCCACCTCCTCCCTAGACTCAAACATTTTGCCAACCCCGGTACCCACATGAAGCTGATCTACGCCGACAAGTCTCGCAACCTTCGCTATGACCCGCATGGATATTCCATGCCTAGGATTTTTGGTGACAGCTGCATGACCAGCCCTATGACCATGAATGACTAGGTTTAGGTCTCTTTCCCGAAGACTCTGTAGGGCGGAGAAGCCGCAGGTGAGAATGTCAACCATAACATATTCGCCGCCCTGATCAAGCACATATTCGGCTCTCCTGATCATTTCGTTGGTTTCGGCGGTTACATTAGGCATATAAATCTTCTTTTCACCAGTCTCCTCCTCAGCCCTATCCCTGCTCTCAAGGGTTCTGGATACACGTTCCTCAAATCTGTTGAAGCTCTGGCTACTCAGGTTTTCATCATCCTTAACTATGTCGCATCCACCCACCCAGGCTTCATAGGCTACCTGCGCATGATCCTCGGTTCTCAGGCCAAGCTTGGGCTTTATTATGGTTCCTACCAGCGGCCGATCATAGACCTTAAGGAGATTTCGAATACCCTCTACGCCATACTTTGGACCCTTAAAGCTTTTTACAATTTTTTCCGGAAAGTTTATGTCTAGGAGTTTTAGGTTCCGGAGGCTACGGAGGCCGAAGACGTTTCCTGCAACACTGCTGAGAATGTTAGGCATATTTCCCTCCTCGAAAAGCTCTATTGGATAGGCTATCTTGACGATGTTTTCCCTTATTTCGAAAACCTTTGCGGCGAGCTTTCTAACATATTCTTTCTCGGTTGTAAGCTCAGTCCATGTGCCTATGGAGCTTTCAGCGGCTACTCCCCCCGCCGCCTCCTCAATGCTAATGTCTTCAGGCTCAACATAGAAAACGCAGACTAAATCATCTTCATG
>CAYNMB010000042.1:0-10749 GCA_964398235.1 uncultured Candidatus Bathyarchaeia archaeon
CCTCGACCTCGGCGATGCCAACGCCGCGATCATACCAGACTGATCTACCCGCCCATCTTTATTCAATCTTATAGCTTCCCAGAGATATTTTTAAGGATTTTGTTTTGGGGGATATTAGATGCGGAAACTTAGGAAACTAAGTTTTTCTATATGTTGCTCGAAAACCCTTTTAATCTTCAATAGTTACAGTATCATTGTGATCATATCGTTGTTGAGGTGCTCAATATGAGCGGAGAAAAGAAGAGGATAGGTTTTATTGGTTTAGGTGTTATGGGTAAGCCTATGGCTACAAACCTTTTGAAAGCCGGCTATCCACTAACTGTTTGGAATAGAACTAGATCTAAAATGAAGGATTTAGTTGTTATGGGCGCTTATGGCGCTAGCTCGCCTAAGGAGGTTGCTGAGAGATCAGATGTTGTCATAACAATGGTTACTGATTCACCGGATGTTGAAGAGGTTGTTCTCGGACCTAATGGGGTTATTCACGGCGCTAGACCCGGGCTGATAGTTATAGACATGAGCACCATTTCTCCCATAGTGACGCGGAAAATAGCTAATGAGCTTGCGAAAAAAGGTGTTAAAATGCTTGATGCACCAGTGAGCGGTGGAGAAAAGGGTGCTATAGAGGCAACCCTATCAATAATGGTTGGTGGACCAAAGGAAGTTTTTGAGGAGTGTCTGCCAATATTTAGGGTTCTAGGTAAAAAGATAACTTACATGGGTCCTATAGGTATGGGTCAAACAGCCAAACTGTGCAATCAAGTGATATGCGCATTAAATATTCAAGCCGTCTGCGAGGGACTTATGCTTGGGGCAAAAGCTGGATTAGACCTCAAAAGACTATTAGAAGCTATTTCAGCTGGAGCTGCAAGCTCATGGATGCTCATAAATTTAGGTCCAAAGATGGTGGAGCGAGATTTTAAGCCTGGATTCAAGATAAGACATCAACAAAAAGATATTCGCTTGGCGCTATCGCTTGCAAGCGAACTTAAGCTTCCACTGCCGGGAACAGCTCTAGTCCAGCAGATGTTAAGGATAGTTGAGGCTGAAGGATTAGGAGAAAAGGGAACTCAGGCGGCTATAGTTGCAATGGAGAAGATCGCTGGGAGAAAATTAATCGAAGAATAAGAGATAGTAAAATGTAAAACTTTAAATACTCTATTCTTCAACCTTCTTGAAATTTGTACTCGAGATGATTAATTATGAGCCGAAGGCTTAAGCAGGTACCAATGCCTAAGTTAAACGTTAAGGAACGCATAAAATGTTTTAAGGAGGTTGCATTAGGCTACAGTGAAGAACAAGCTATAGCTGAAGCTGAAAGATGCTTGCAATGTAAGGTTCCCAGATGCGTTGAAGGATGCCCAGTAGGTATAGATATACCCAAATTCATAAGGTTCATCCGAGAGAGAAAATATGAAGAAGCCATAAAAGTAATCCGAGAAAAGAACAGTCTACCAGCCATCTGCGGAAGGGTTTGCCCCCAAGAAAACCAGTGTATGGGTAAATGTGTTTTAGGATTAAAAGGAGACCCAATAAATATAGGGGGGTTAGAAAGATTCGTTGCAGATGAAGAGAGAAAGAGAGGATTAAGATTTATACCTGAAAAGAAGCCGTCAACTGGAAAGCGGATAGCGGTTATAGGCTCCGGTCCCGCCGGCTTAACAGCTGCCGCTGAACTCGCTAAGCTCGGGCATGAAGTCACCGTTTTTGAGGCTCTACATGAGCCAGGCGGGGTGCTAATGTATGGAATACCAGAGTTTAGGCTCCCCAAGAATATAGTTAGAGATGAAATTGAATATGTGAGGAAGCTAGGCGTTAAGTTTGAAACAAACGTGATTATTGGAAGAATGATGAAGCTAAGCGAACTATTTGATATGGGCTTCAACGCCATCTTTATAGGTTCAGGAGCAGGTTTACCAAGGTTTCTAGGCATACCAGGTGAAAACCTTGTAGGCATATATTCGGCAAACGAATTTCTGATAAGAGTAAACCTCATGAAGGCTTATATGTTTCCCAAGTATGATACGCCGATTAAGGTTGGCGGTGAGGTGGCTGTTATAGGCGGTGGAAACGTTGCCATGGACGCTGCTAGATCAGCCTTGAGGCTTGGAGGTAACGTAACAGTCATATATCGTAGAACTAGGGAGTTTATGCCAGCTAGACGTGAAGAAGTGATAAATGCTGAAGAGGAAGGAATAAAATTCATTTTCTTAGCCACGCCGACAAGATTCATTGGGGATGATAAAGGTCACGTTAGAGGGGTTGAATGCATAAAAATGAGGTTAGGTGAACCCGATGAGACAGGTAGGAGGAGACCTATACCGATAGAAGGGTCAGAGTTCACCCTTAACGCCGACACCGTTATTGTGGCGATAGGTCAAAGAGCTAATCCGCTAGCCGTGAGAGGAGAGGATCAAATAAAAGTTACCTCCCATGGAACAATAATTGTGAATCCAGAAACCTATGAGACAACTATGAAAGGCGTGTTTGCAGCCGGCGACATAGTAACTGGGAACGCAACGGTCATATCCGCCATGGCAGGTGGGAAAAAAGCGGCGAAATCTATACATAGATATTTGATGGGGGAGAAACTTTAAAGATTTACTAAAAATTTAGATTCTTAAAATTACCTCATCAACATATTTCTTCATTATCTCTGAGAAGCGTTTAATTTTTTCCGGCGGATATGGTTGAAGTCTCCTAAATTTTGGGTCTAGAGCATTATCTGGAATAAACTGTTGGAAAGCGAAACGTTTCGCCCCTCTAATAATTTCACCTATTTCAATAACATCTTCCTCATCAACTATGCCGGGAACAACAGTGTTTCTAAATTCATAATCAACCCTATGATTCTTGAGCAAATCAATTGTTTCTAAAAGGCTATCAGTCTCCTTTGCCCCTAACAAATAATATTTTTTCAGAGATGTTTTAACATCAACAGCCACATAATCAACATGCTCCAAGCATTTCATCAGTAATTTTGGAAAGAAACCGTTAGTGTCAAGCTTAACAGCAAAGCCTCTTTCCTTAAGCCTTTTAATAAAAGCTGGAATATCACTATGGATTAGGGGTTCTCCACCGGTTATGACAACTGCGTCAATAAATTTCTTTCTTGACTCGAGTATCGCCAAAGCATCATCCTCAGAGAGAAATGGACCTTTAGGATTCACAATTATCCGCCAGTTCTGACAATATGGGCAACGCAGATTGCAACCTGGAGTAAAAAGTATGCTTGAAATTCTGTTGGGAAAATCAATTAAACTGGTTTTTTGCAGTCCACTGAACTTCATATCTTTTGCCTTGCTCTTTCCTTTTTATCCCTAAAATTTTATGCTGATATTTTCGGGGCCGCTGCAAGCGGAATCGCTCTATCAAATGTTTGTCTTATTCTAAACTCGGATTGTTTACCGTCATTCCATTGATCTACAGGTCTGAGGTAGCCGACAACCCTAGAGTAAACTTCGCATTTGGCTCCACAGCTAGGACATGTTTTGTATTCGCCATTAATGTATCCGTGGGTTGGACATATGCTGAAGGTAGGCGTTAGGGTGAAGTATGGAATATGATAGGTGTAAGAGACTTTTCTAATTAAAGCTGCAGCCGCAGTCCACGAATATATTCTTTCTCCGAGGAATATGTGGAAGACTGTTCCACCCGTATATAGAGGCTGGAGCTTATCTTGATGTTCAAGGGCTTCGAAGAGATCTCCTGTGTAGTCTACTGGCAGATGAGTTGAATTGGTGTAGAATGGCTCAGCGCCTATTGAAAGATACTTCTCATTAGCAACTATTATATCCGGATACTTCTTTTTGTCTATTCTAGCAAGCCTATAAGATGCCCCCTCAGCCGGCGTAGCCTCCAGATTATAGAGATTTCCGGTTTCATCCTGATACTCTAGGAGCCTCTCACGAATGAACATTAATGTTTTAATTGCAAACTTTGTTCCTTCCTCGGTTGCTATTCCATAACCGAACATATTTAGCAAGGCTTCATTCATGCCTATTATGCCTATTGTTGAGAAGTGATTTTTCCAGTACTTACCGTAAGCCTCCTTAACAAAGCGCAAATAATGTTTCGAGTAGGGATACAATCCTTTTTCAGTAAATCTTTCCAGAATCTTACGCTTTATTTCTAGGCTATCCTTGGCGAGATCCATTAATTCGCCAAGCCTCTCAAAGAATCTATCTTCATCCTTTGCCAAATAGCCTATTCTAGGCAGATTTATCGTAACTACGCCAATTGAACCGGTAAGTGGATTAGCGCCAAAGAAGCCTCCCCCACGTTTACGTAGCTCTCTATTATCAATTCTCAACCGGCAGCACATGCTTCTTACATCTTCAGGCTTCATATCACTATTTACAAAGTTTGAGAAGTATGGGACGCCATATTTTGCGGCTATCTCAAAAACCCTCTGTGAAACCAAAGAATCCCAATCAAAATCTTTTGTTATATTATAGGTTGGTATTGGAAAAGTGAATACTCTTCCCTTCGCGTCGCCTTCAGCCATGACCTCAGCGAAGGCTATGTTGAACATGTCTATTTCATCCTGCATCTCACCATAGGTGTCATCAGTTATCTTACCATCATAAACAACAGGTTCATCCCTCATGAAATCTGGCACCTTGAGATCAAGCGTCACGTTGGTGAAAGGCGTCTGGAAGCCAACCCTTGTGGGAACATTAATGTTAAATATGAATTCCTGAAGAGCTTGCTTAACCTCTTTATAATCTAAACCATCGTAACGTATGAAGGGCGCTAGCAAGGTATCGAAGCTGCTGAAGGCCTGAGCTCCAGCGGCTTCACCCTGAAGCGTATAGAAGAAGTTTACAACTTGCCCTAGGGCAGTTCTAAAATGTCTTGGAGGTTTACTCTCAATTTTACCATACACGCCGCCGAAGCCAGAAAGTAAAAGCTCTCTTAAGTCCCAACCAACACAATAGGGTCCTAAAACACCTAGATCGTGGATATGTATATCTCCTGAGCGGTGGGCTTCACCTATGCTGGGGGGATATATTCTATTAACCCAGTAGCGTTCAATAACTTTAGTTGTTAGATAATTGTTTAAGCCTTGAAGCGAGAAGCTCATATTTGAGTTTTCACGCACATACCAGTCTTCCAGATTTAAATATTGCTCAACAAGTTCTGATGAACTAAGTATTTCAGCTAATTCTCTTAAATCCTGATGCTGCTTACGGTATAGGATGTAAGCTTTAGCTGTTTTTGCATGTCCATTTTCGATGAGAACCTTCTCAACCACGTCTTGAATTTCTTCAACTGTGGGGACACCATACTCTCCGAAGCGTTTTTCCAGAATCTCAACTACCTGATCGCTTAGACGCTTAGCAAGCTCCCTATCTTTTCCCCCAACAGCCTTAGCAGCTTTCCATATAGCATTAGTTATGCGTTCTTGGTCAAAGGGTTCTAATCTACCATCTCTCTTTCGAACATACTTCAAGTCTTTAATTCACCTCAATAGACTGCAAAGTGTAGTCTACAGGATAGCCATTACCCAATACAGATATAGCAAAATATAAAAATTTAAATTTAATTGTCTAAATTTTTAGACTAAAGAAAGCTCTAAAAATTGGAGAACAAGACAAAAGAAGACATAGAATCGAAGCATTTTAATCAGCTCGAAACCTCATTAAGGACAAGGAAACCTATTTTTACACATTTATGTCATTTTCCTCAAAGACTCTATTCCAGCTTTAATCACTTTTACATGTTCAACAAGCTTTTTTCCCAGTAACCTGCATGCTTTAAGCGAGTTTTTATCAGGCTTACCTATAGCAACGGCGCCATAATGAAGTGTTACTCCGGGCGCAACATAATCCGGCACACCAAATGTCATCATTCCAAAATTTAATATTGCAGAGAGAAGCGAAAGGAGGGCCATCTCATTCCCGCCACCCAGCCCTCCTGAGGAAGAAAAGGCAACAGCCACCTTATACTTCAATTTCCCCCAGTAACCACTTAATTTCTGATGGAAGAAAGCGCTCATTCTCTCGCTCATTACACCATAATGTGTTGGCGACCCAAATGCGAAACCATCATATGATTCTATTTTGTCTGGATCTACCTCCTCAACTCGATTAACAGTCACTATGGCTCCAGCTTCTCTTGCACCCTCAGCAACCGCATAAGCCATCCTCTCAACGTTACCAGTTACGCTATCATACACTACCAATATTCTAATAGATCCCATGAAAAACATTTTCAGAAACAAGACATATATAGGGTTTTCCTACATTACTTAGTTCTAACCAAAACTAGAGGACATATGTAGGTGAACGAAAAGTGACAAAGCTTTTATTAGATGAAATGTATTCAGGACTCAAAGAATACTTTGAACTTTTAGGGTGGGAAGTCCTAACAGTCAACGAGGTTGGCCTTAAGGGGGCAAAGGATAAAGACATTATTCTATACGCAAAAGATAAAAATTTCATTTTAGTAACTCAAGATCAAAAAATAGCTGACATGGCTGAAATATTGCAAGCCAAATATGTGCTGATATCAAGCGGCTTAATTGCTAAAATAGCCGATGAAAAAATAAAAGAAAAATATCCCCATATAAAACGAACATAAAATTTTTATTTTATTGATTAAATAAAGCTCTATTGAGGGAGGGGCATATAGGCGGAAAAGGGGGAAATAATGTTAGAGGGTATTGGGTTTGTGGTCCCCCTTGTTTGATAAGCCCCTCCCTCGCTTTTGGAGAAAAGTTTAACGCCGTCAAATTTTCGGATTAGATTAAGATTAGGTATTTACTTGAAGATTTTTTAGGAGAAAAATTAGTTACTTGAGGGATTCGAGCGGTATGTCTACTCTTTTCTGTATGCATGATATATGTTTAATGTTATTTGGAAGCTTAACATAATGCCAAGTGGATTTTGGGTTGAAGGGACTGTTGTTTAAGGCTGCTTCTATAACTTTGTCTTTAGTTATTTTTTTATTTCTAGCTGTAGACTTTAAATCTATTTTATTATGCATGTAGTCTACATAGCATACGGGTATTCTCACACATCCAAGCATTTTTAGGGCTTCAGCTCTGTGGTGACCATCAATTATAACATTGGTTTTTTCATCGACAACTATAGGCTTCTTGATGATTCCGTCAAAGTATATTTCGTCTTTGAGGGATTTAAGTCTAAGACTGTCAGTTCGTTCATGAGCTTTGAGACTTGAAATATCAGCTAGACAAATTCGTGTTTTGATTGGAACACTGTCTCTCCCAGATCTTCTAGATGGCAAATTTAGTCCCCTAACAAACTAAATTGTATTTAAATGTTATATTTAAAACTTTTTAGTACAATTTTGAGCATTGAATAGCATAAAAATCCACTTAAAAACCTAATAAAATGACAATAAGATTAAGAGAACACCTAAAAATAGGGAATAGAAGGAGAATAAATGAAACTTATGGAGGAGGCTTCGAAGAATCTTCAGGGAAGCATAGCCCACAAGCATGGCGACCAAAACCCCAGCAAATAAATCCAGTAGCTCCACTCCAGCCGCAAGTAAGACATTAAGCTGCATAAGGAAAATTTGAAGCAGCGCTCCGGTGATCGCTGGAATCGAAAGTATAAAAGAGAAGCGAAAAGCTTCCTCACGTTTTATACCAAGAAGCAGGGCAGTAGCTATTGTTAGGCCGCTTCTAGATAATCCTGGTATTATTGAGAAGCCTTGCACCATGCCGATTATAATTGCCGACTTATAATCCACATAATCTTTTCTGCATCTCCCCATCTTCGAAAGATAAACAAGTAAACCTGAAATTATGAAGGCGGAGGCTAAAGCCAACAACCCATTAAAGCGATTTTCTAGGAGAACTGTGATCACAAAGCCTATAATCGCTGTTAACATCGAACCAGCAATTATCCGCGGTATTAATGCACCCTCCCTAGACTTGAAATCCAGTCTTATTAGTGCAGCTAAAATTTTCTTTATATCGGCTCTAAAGAAGATGACTGTAACGATTAATGTGCCCGCATGCAGGGTTACATCAAAAATTAATGGGAGCTCTAATCCAAGAAGGAGCTCGGCTAATTTCAGATGTCCAGTGCTGGATATTGGTAACCATTCACTTAAACCTTGGATAATCCCTAGCAGTATTATTTCTAGGTTCATCCTCAACCATCATTATTCGCATATATTTTGGAATATGAGATAGACTTTATAATGTTGAATTTTTATTAATTTAATTTTCGGGGTTGCATCTTTGCCCTTAATCGATACATTAACCATTAATGAAGAACACAAAAACAGTGAAGAGACCCTAGAGATCATCTGGAAGGCTTTAGAATATTTTCCAAAGAGTTTATGGAGAGGAGTGAATTATCTCGGAAACGTAAACATGAAGCATGACATCAAGATTAGGGTGGAGTCTAAGGATTCTATTTATGGAGCATTTAACTTTAACAAGCTGATTGAGAGAGTCAGGAAGATAAGAGAACTACTGCAGGTTAAAGACATCTTGTTGGCGGTTACCCGCGACCCGATAATAGCATTATATTATGCATTTAATTTTGATGGGGTAAGCCGTATGGCTAACCTTGTACACGATTATTTCTCAAAAGACGTAGGCGTAGTCTCTTTCTTCAGGGTTAAGAGGGACGAAGATGCAGCAAAGGTTGTAGCACATGGTCTAGGACACAGTAAAGGATTAAGACATCACGTGAAGCCCATAGACCTAATGTATGAGGGACTACTTAAATGCAGCAACCTAAGGAACGAGGGATTCTGTAATGAATGCCTAAAAAGAATAATGCAAGAAGCAGGCAACGAGTAGGAAAAAAGGAAAGCAGGCTCTATTTAAGGCGCATTAATAACAAAAAAATTGTAGGCCTCAGCAATATTGTCAACCTCATATACGGTCATATTGTAACCCTCCTGGTTCAGATATTCTTGTAGAGCTACTCGAACAGGATTCCACGTTATCACTATGAAGCCGGGAGCTATTTCCTTCTCAACACGCTCATATACGGTGATAATTCCCTGTCCTTTAGGAACCAGAAAAATCTTTCCACCCTTAGCTGCGGCGGCTTCAGCCTTCTCCACTATTCCTCCAACCTTACCTATTGAACCATCAGGCATTATGGTGCCAGTTATGAAAACCTTATCGGATAATTTCTCTCCTCGGATTGCAGCTATTATCGCTACTGTTAAAGCTGCGCCAGCGCTCGGCCCGTCAACAATTTGAACCTCTTCATCGGATTCAATTGTTATTATAATGTCTGATTGCCCCAATTGTTTTCCAGTAAACTTTTCAGCCACTGCAACAGCCGTTTGAGCGCTTGCTTGTAGGTCTATGCCTATCCGCGGTACAGTATTAACGAGAACTCTACCATGGCCGGGTGTAATTTCCACGGTGCACTTCAATGTTGAGCCGACATAATGTACACTGAAGAAATCACTATATACGGTTTTTACGGCAACTAGGTTTATTTCAGCTTCCCCAATTATGCTTGTGTTTGCCTCCAGTCTCTTAACAAATGATAGGTAATAGTCTACTTGAGCCCTATAATATTCGACTTGACTCCTCAGGTTTTCAATTTCCTGAACCAGATTCACAATTGTAGCTGACATGTTTTCGTTTTGTTCCAAGAGAGCTTTAACCTGATTCATTAACTCACTGTTTTTCCTATACATCAATGCTAATTCGTAGAGTAGGATGCTATTTATTAGGAGGCTTATTATGAGAGCTGTTGATAGGACCCTTGGATCGCGAATTGAGACCATGCTTAATAGCCTCCGTTGAGTTTATTTTTATTTAGTTAATATATTAACAACGAAAAGTATATAAGTTCAACTAAATCAATTAATAATAAACCAAAATCTGGAGGTAGACCCTTATGTCAACAGCCGGCGGGATACCTGTCCTAATACTTAAGGAGGGGTCAACGAGATCAAGGGGTAGGGAAGCTCAACATAATAACATTATGGCTGCTAGAATAATCGCTGAAGCCGTTAGAACCTCGCTTGGTCCACGCGGCATGGATAAGATGCTTGTCGACAGCCTAGGAGACATAACCATAACAAGCGATGGAAAAACAATTCTTGATGAGATTGAGGTTGAGCATCCAGCGGCTAAAATGATGGTTGAGGTTGCTAAGGCGCAGGACAAAGAGGTTGGTGATGGAACAACAACAGCAGTTGTTCTAGCAGGGGAACTACTGGGCAAGGCTGAGGAGCTTTTGAATAAAAATGTTCATCCAACAGTCATCATCGATGGATACCGCAAATCCGCTGACAAAGCCATAGAAACCCTTGAGCAAATGGCTATACCAGTAGATCCGACTGATAAAGAATTTCTGAAGAAGGTTGCCATGACCTCGATGGCAAGCAAACTTGTATCCGAAAACCGTGAGCATCTAGCCAGCATAGCGGTGGAAGCAATTCTACACGTAGCCCAAAAGGTAGGCGATCGATATAAGGTGGATTTAGATGACATACTTATACAAAAGAAACACGGCGAATCAGTTGCGGACACAACGCTAATTAAAGGCATAGTCCTCGACAAAGAGGTTGTTCACGCCGGTATGCCTAAGCGTATTGAGAACGCTAGAATAGCGCTTTTGAATTGTCCGTTGGAGATTGAGAAGACTGAGTTTGATGCGAAGATTAACATTGAGTCTCCGGAGCAGATGGAAGCCTTCCTACGTGAAGAGGAGAACATGCTACGTGAAATGGTCAAAAAAATTAAGGATGCTGGCGCTAACGTTGTTATCTGCCAGAAGGGTATTGATGATA
>CAYNMB010000043.1:0-10746 GCA_964398235.1 uncultured Candidatus Bathyarchaeia archaeon
AGATTAAACCTAAAGATATTAATGTTAGGGTTTATGTGCATGGTGATGTCTGGGTTTAATCTAATCCATTTTAGACATGGTGACTGTTGGAGGCAGAGCTATCGGTTCAATGGGCGCAAAGAGAACGCGGTCTTAGCCTATTCAACGTTCCTTAGGATGCTCGGCAGAACATGGGAGGCGCCGAAGTATAAGCGCGAGGAAACCCTTCCTTGGATCCCGCTTGAAAGTGAAATAGATCAGTTGATTGCCGGTTGTAGCCCCAAAGTTGCGACTTTTCTACAGTTGCTTAAGGAGACTGGGATGAGTCCGGGCGAAGCGTGGCGTCTAAAATGGATTGACGTAGATTTCGAGAAGAACGCTGTTTACGTTAGGCCTGAGAAGGGCGTAAACCAAGGGTATTTAAGATGTCTGGAAAACTCGTAGCCATGCTCAAGGCCCTTCCTAACAAAAGTGAATATGTCTTCAAATCGGGGGCGTTCAGACACTTTGCATATAATTTCAGTCGGCAGAGAAGACGCGTCGCTGTTAAACTCAAGAATCCGCGGATAAACCGGATTACATTTAAAACCTTGCGCCATTGGAAGGCAACAATGGAGTATGCGAAAACAAAAGACGTACTCTACGTCATGGAAATTCTAGGACACCGGAACATTAAGAACACCTTGAAATATACGCATCCAGTGGACTTCAAGTCGGATGAGTATGTTTGTAAGGTTGCCAGAACTCTTCAGGAGGCTTGCGCCCTAGTTGAGGCTGGCTTTGAATATGTCTGCGACATGGATGGAGCGAAAATATTTGGGAAGCGCGGGTAGAAGTAGGGAGTTTATCCAATGCTGCGGGGTGAGGTTCGCACCTATCAAAGGATGGCGACATCTCCAGAGGTTGGCTCTCCTTCGGCTCAGCCCTTCATTTCCTATTTTTTCTTAAATAACACTTTTAGGCTTTTATTCGCATCTTAGAGACTGGTGAAGCTTGAGTTGATAGAAAAAGTTATAATGGAACTTTCCAAGGGCAAAGCAGTCGTCGTCAGCATAAACGGCCAAAATACTATACAAGTAAGAAATTTGTTAGCAGATTGATACACGACGAGTTAAAGAGGCTTAAGCTTAAAAAGAAACCAGCCGTTTACTGTAACATAAAGTAAAAGAACGGAATTTTACACTTTAACTTAAGCAGAAGTGAAAAATTCCTCGTAAATTCTTCACTTTTAAGATTATTGGTTTTGCTCCTTCCATTCCTCTACTGGTTCTCCCCATTTTTTAGAAATCTGCTCTTTAGTTTGTTCAACGTATTTTGAGAGAAGAGCTTTTTCAAGGTCTATTTCAAAGTAGTTAGCGAGAGCCGTACAGCAGAAGACTATGTCTACCAATTCTTCCTCTATATTTTTGGATTTCTCCTTTTTTAGAGCATCCGCCAATTCACCTACTTCTGCGGATAATACCACAAAAAGGAAGTATGCTCCACGTCTTTTATCCTCTTCTCCATATCGTTCTTTCATCATATTCTGGAAAATTCTAAGGTCCAATATAGCCCCCAGACTAGTGTTTCAATTTTTATTTAGCTTTTAACTTATTTAACAATGAGGCTTAGAAGATGGCTGAACATGCATTATGCGATTTTATGTGTCATAGCTGCAGCGTCGGTGCTAGCGGCGGCGAAACCCATCAACGAATTTTAAAATCCATCTGCTTCTTGGGTAGGAAGCATGGACTATGCACAAAAGATGAATGGAGGCCTCCGTCATTTTCTGGCGGAGTACAACCTGAAGAAGATGAATATACTCCTTCCATAGATATAGTCTGGTTCATTGATCTTGTTGATGCCCTTGGCAAGGATAAATTTGATAGACTCTATTCAGTTGTATCAGAGTGGACTGATGGGAAAATTCCGAAAGATACTCTACGTTGTGTACCATATGTTGCTTTTGAGGTTGAAGTGAGCGATCCAACAAGCAAGACAGTTTATTCGGACTTTCATAATATGGTTGCAACAAGGGCGGCTATTAAGATTGAGGTTATTCAAGAAGTTAGCGATATGAACCTAAAACGGGCTGAAAGAATTAGAAACTCTGCGGTTTGGTTGTGTGGAGATGAGGATATGTTTGTTTTAACGCCCTATATGCTTGAAGATATTTTGAAGGCGGAAGAGCGTTTTTCAGCCTCTTGTTTGTTAACTGAACGAAAAGCTCATAGGCTCGGGCCAGTGCAGAAGAAACTTGTTTCCCTTGGTGAAAAATTAAACCTGAAGGCGGAAGTCGAATTTACACCGCCTGAGCGCATGAGAGTTTATACTCCACGACTTGATGTCGCTTGGCTTTTAGGCGTACCCAAGAGCGCAGCTGATTTGATGGCAACTATTTCCAAAAAGTATTCATTGAAAATTACAAGGGACTTATGTCATCTAACACTATTCGGCTTTGAATATGAAAAGAAAACTGGTCATAAACATATGGCCGGAGGGGTGGCCAATCTCTCACGCCATTCGTACATAGGCTTTCTCATAACCCCTAGCGAGAAGACTTCTATTGCAAGAAGGATAGTTAACAAGTATTCGCTGGCTTTTGGTTTTAATAACGTTTTTGTTGTTGACGAAGATGTTATTCTAGAGGGAGCTTAAGATGATCACCATTGAACAGATCAAGCAAATAGTAAATTCAAACTTCAGGATGAGGGAGCCACCTATTGAAAAATTAACTGTTAAATCATTGAGGGACGCTGTAAGAATCTGGAATGATCCTGATGTGTTAGACTTCTATGAAAACAAGGCTATGAGGTGGCAGCCAAAAAATAAAACTGCGGTTTTTATACCCTGTTCCGCTTGGAAACCTTACTTTTATTCTCAAAGCCATAAAGATGGATATCTGAAAGCTTTAATGCCGTTCATTGCGAAAATTGACCTCTTTGTCGTAAGCGAGCCTATGGTTATAGTACCATATTGCTATAGCGATGAATACCCCGTCAAGAACTATGATTATAATCCAAACAAGTATTTTAGGGGAAAACTTTCTCATCCATTAGTAAAGCAGACTCTGAAAGTTTTCGTTGAAAGATTAAGCAGATGGATAATAAAGTTCGATGGACAATATTCAAAGAAGATTCTAATATTGCCCAAAAGCTGGCACCTTAAAGTCTTCCTTAGGGCATTAAAGCAGGCGAGAATACCAGCAAGCATGTACAAAATTGTATCTATGAGCGGGCGAGCTTTCCAGTCTGTAAAGAGTATTAATCAGCAGGTCGAAGAATACCTGAGAACTTAAATGTCTGAGACTCAGACACTTCAAAGGAACCTGAGAATATCACCGGACCAAGGATATCCTATACGTCATGAGGATCCTGGGGCATAAAAACATCAAGAGTACCATGGTTTACATTCAGCTTGAGCAGGCTCTCTTTAAAGGGGAAACAGAATATGTCTGCAGAGTTGCCAGAACTGTAAAAGAGGCTAAGAAATTAATAGAGGCTGGTTTAGAGTTTGCATGTGAAATTGGCGGTGCAAAACTGTTTAGAAAGTCAAAATAGGGCTTCTTCAGGCTTAGATGGGTATGAAACTCAGTGGGTTCGTCTGTGGTGCGGGGGGTGGGATTCGAACCCACGCAGCCCTACGGCAGCAGGTCCTAAGCCTGCCTCCTTTGACCGCTCGGACACCCCCGCCTCGGACAAGCGTGTATCAAATAATTTCTTGTTAAATAACAGAGATAAATCTCTTTCTTTTTCTTAAACAATCCTAGGGCTTTCTCTAGGAGAATAGTTTCGCCGTATCTAAAATTTTTTGAGCATTCTTAACGCATGTTGAATATCATGTTATCGAGGTGACGAAAAATCAGTAATTGGTTTGCCGTATGGCTTGCGTCTATGTAGTCCTAGATAATGGAATAATGGGGTGAACATGTCGCCGGGAACGCTTGTATCCACATTCTCTCTAGTTTATGCTTCTATGCTGACTCTCTTCTTTCTTTTTCAATCTTTTCTTGATAACCGGATTTCACGTAAGCATTAACCGGATCAAGCGGCAGTCCCTTCTCCATCCTAACCATCTGAATCAGCGGTCTAACATCGGTTAGAAATGCGTCGAGTAAAACTCTGTTCGCAAGCATTATCTCATTCTTTCTTTGATGCTTCTGGAGAGATTCTTCATCAACGATCAATGCCTTAGCATATGAGATCGTTAGCGAATCAACGGAATGTAGGATGGCTTGGATTCTATTCTCTAAAGCTGAGCATTGATCAATGATATATGCCCAATTTCTCTGGGGATCAGGGTTTCCAATAACCTCGCCTGTCACAAGCTCATGGAATATCCTAAAAATCTGCATGTTGGGTTCAACTGCGTGATCATCATCCGCCACGTATCTCGAGTTGAAATGTATCCCTCCTAGCATGCCGCTTTCAATTAATCGTGCGACTATATGCTCAACGTTAACTCCATGTGCATGATGACCTAAGTCGATGAGTACACCAGCCCTCTTGCCGAGACATCTCGCTAGATCCGAAGCAACACAATAATCGGAAATCACTGTATGATAAGTTCCAGGCTCAAAAAGCTTATATTCTATAAGCATTCGGACAGAGCTGGGCATTCTTTCATAAATCTCTTTTAAAGATTCTTTCATGTTTCTTTCGGCTGTTCGCATGTCAACTTGTCCTGGATAAAGCGAACCGTCGGGAAGCCACAATGTAATTAAACCAGTACCGTATCTCTTCGCTATCTCCGCACTAATCAGAGTATGCTCAATGAAGCGGCGTCTAGTCTCAGGATCATTTGCTGATAAACTGCCAAATTGGCTTCCCTCTATAAAATAGGTTGGGTTAACGGCTCCTATATCAAGTCCAAGCCTCTGCGCATAATCTTTAAGTTTCTTGAATGACTCTACCTGAATCTCATCGAACGGCGCTTCATCTGGATCATCCAATCCCACATGTATGCTGACTCTTGGAGTAGCCCCCGTTAACTTGTTAACTAGGGCCGCATCATCAAATTTTTCAAAAATATTCCTAGCGGCTCCCGGAGGAACATATCCGCTGAATCGTCCACCTCCAAAGGCTCCAAAAGCCCATGAAGGCACCTCAACATTAAATTTTTCTATCTTCTTTTTTACCTCTTCAATATCAATGCCCTTCTTTTCTAAATCTTTCCTTAAAATCTCATATCTATCAGAAATCTCAAGCGTCTGAGCCATTTAAATCACTCTCGTCGAATGACATGTATTTTGACATTACAAATTAGTGTTTTGAGGAATAAAATGGTTTCATTAAATACGCAATTGATTTCTTTAGAGCTTTTCAACACTGTTTCATCATATTTCTATGAACTTGTAATCGGTTCGGCCGATAAGGCCACTATATTTTTGGATGTAAAGGTTTTTACATTTATTTAATTAAGAGTCTAAATGGTGAGAATTATGGGCGAAAAATCTTTGAGTAGGGAGAGTGGATTTCAGAACTCAAGCATAGTGGTGGATGCGCATGCTCATATAGGAAGGGGGCAAATACTGCATTACTGGTGGAACGTAAATTTGACTCCAGAATTCATACTTAAGCTTGATAGGCAGGCTAGAGTCGATAAATCCGTAATTTTCCCATGCCATTACATAGATTATTCTATCGGAAATAGGGAAGTTGCGGAAGCGGCTAGAAAGTATCCTGACAAATTTATTCCGTTTGCAAAGGTTAAGTGCTCAGATCCCAACGCCGTAAACCATCTGGTTGAGGCTGTAGAGAAGCTCGGCGCTAGGGGTCTAAAGATGCATTCAAGTGAAGGTTTCTTGACGAGAGAAATATTGGATAAGGTTGTAGAATATGATATACCAATACTTATTCATACAAAGCATCCATTGGAATTGGAGCCATTACTGCGTGCTAATGCTTATCCGGAAGTTAAGTTCATAATTGCGCATCTGGGGGGAGCATGGAACTACAATTATGAACTATGTGCAATACATTTAGCCGAGAGATTCGACAACGTTTATCTTGAAACCTCAACATGCCTATGGAGAAACCTAAAGCTTGCTGTTGAACGTGTTGGAGCAGATAGAATAATATTTGGATCAGACGCCCCTGAATTTCATCCAGCTGTAGAAAGAAGAAAGATAGAGATCCTAGAGCTCAGTAAAAAAGAGGAGGAAATGATTCTGGGAGGAAATATTCTTCGATTACTCAACCTATAATTCTCTCCCCATTCTCCACAATAATTTCGCGCACTATTCTTCCATTCGCACCCCTAGGAACCGGTAACTCCATCAAATATGCAATTGTAGGCGTTATATCTTTAAGCCAGATGGGTCTTTCACATCGATAGCCTCTTTTAACATTGGGTCCAGCGATCAGAAACATAGCCATATTAGTTCCTATGGAAACCCTAGCTGATGGAAGACCCTCATGCGTGCTCTCCGCACCACCCCATATACCATACTCGGGATCGGGAAGCCCAATGTATTCCTTCTTGAGCAATGAAAGTTTTTCTGAGGGTTTCGTGATTAATGCATAACCTGGTCTCGGGCATACAACTATGTCTCCAAAGTCTTCGGAGGCTCCTAAAGCTGAAGCCTCTGAACCCTTTATTGCAAGGCTTATTACATGGCGATCTCCATCTTTTATGGATAGGAGGAGGTCAATGATTTGTTCCACAGTGTTCAAATAATCTTCTGATGAGATTATTCCATCCTTATATCTCATCTTCGTGTTCAAAATTATGCCGTCGTGGGTGAAGCCTCTGATTATAGATTTTGATTTATCGATTGCTCCATTTTCATCGTAGACTAAAAATCCTTTATCCTTCAACATGTCTGCCAAGAAAACTACTCTAGAATTAGGTATGTGGCCGTGATCCGACACTACCACAACAAGCGTCTCTTCATCGGCAAGCGCGCTTAAACCCCCTATAAACTCGTCCATAATCTCATAGTCTGTTGAAAAAATCTCCCAGAATTCATTCTCCTTATCTGGATTATATCCGGGCATTAATGGGTCAATGCCAGCCCAACATTCATGCTTAATATAGTCGGGGCTATGGCACTGCGTAAACAGAAGATCCCAGCCAAATTTGTCTTTAAGGCAACGAGCAGCTTTCACCAGCCAGCTCACATGCTCTCTTAATTCCTCAAAATAAGTTTCATACCAACCATGAGCCAAACAGAATCTCGACGGATTGTCTAAATACGGCCCCACATTCTCCAGCAATATTTGCCACACGCTCGGCGGCTCCGTGAAGCCTGAAAGAGCGTGGATTTGGGTTCGGAATAGAGAAAATTCAGTTAAATCTCGGTTGATTTCAACAAGTTTAAACTTGAAAACTCCTTCAAAATCTCCGGACTCAGTTTTAACATTAATTTTTATGAAACCGCTCCAATCCCCTTTCCTTAAACAGCAAACCGAGTCTAAATAGTTTTTTGATTTGGTTATAGTGAGGGTGTCGTAGCCTGAATTGCCGCTGGCATGCACTAGAGCCCACCATCTTATCGGCGTAAATTCCTTCTTTGTGGTTATTTTTAGCTCTGCCTCCATTGGCTGTAAAGCTGACTGGGGAAGATCGCTCCAATCTTCAGCTGGCTTAAAGGAAACCGGTATGGATTCGAATGTTCCATGAAGCCCGCCGGAGTATCTGTAGATGCGGCCAAGCGTGTATGCGGTGGCTTCCTCTAAGACTCCAATTGCATTATTGGGCCGTCCGTCTGATAGCACTACAACATTTTTGTGGGTTGCAGGCCAGCCGCAGGGATATCTCAGTAATACGCATTTTTTCCCGGCTTTTGCAGCTACGGTCCATAAATGCTCTATTCTTGATTTCCTAGCGTCAAAAGTCCATCCTACAATTCCGTGAATATGGGGATCTGCTCCAGTTGCTATGGTTGTCCAGTTTGGCGGTGTGAATGTGGGCATGGAGGGGAGGGCGTAGCCATAGGATCCAGAGTCCATTAGCCGCTTAATGTTTGGCATGAATCCTTTGGATACGAATTTCTCCACAAAGTCTAGCATAAATGAGTCTATGCCTATGAGAATAAGTTTATTCGCTTTCACGTCAAACACCCAACCTTTAATTTTTCCTTATTTTCTAACATAGTTAAAAAGTTTTATTAGATTCTCTAACTTGCGGGAGGAAGTTGGTAGCAGTCATTATGTCGGCTGGTTATTCCCAATCAATATGCTTGGATCGAGCGCCTATTTTGGCGGAAACAACCTCGCTAGGTTCCGATTCATTGCCAGCTCTATCAACAGCCGTCACTCGATAATAATAGGTTGTCGGCGAATAATAGGTGGTTAGGGGTTTAAGCCCCCAATCCAAATAATTGTTGTTGCTTGGAGAGGCAATCAAAGTTTCATAATTGCATTTAAAGTCTGGGTTAGTGCTGCGGTAAACATTATAGTGGTCAATATCCAGCTCATTGTTAGGCATCCATGAAACCAAGATTTCATGTAAGCCAGCTGTCTCAGCCCTTAATCCACGCACTCTTTTAGGGGGAATCCTATCACGGCTCCAGCCAAGAAATGATGGAACATATTTTTCATCATCCGTGATTAAAATGTTATCAATCCCCAAGCCTTTCCCGTATATGGAGATCGTTACGTCATGCTCACCCGCTTCAAGCATGAAATGCTCTAGGGCACGATGCCATTGCCAAGCGTTGCTGACCACTTCAATAGAAGCCTCATTTTCACCATCCACAGAGATTTTCAGCTTCCCCTTCATCTTTTCTGAGAAAACCCTACACCATATCAAATATCTACTTCTTCTAGGCACATAGACTGGTATTCTAATCAAGCCTTCCCCATCCCTAGTGGAGAAGACATAATAGTTTTCTGAAGCTCTTCCATCCAATATTCGGGTAACGGAGCCGCGGATGCTGCCTTCTTCCGCCTCATACCAATAGCGAATCGGACCCACATGCTCTGGATCAGGGGGAATAAAGGCTTCATTAGAAAATCTGCTTTCTAAACCCGAATATTCCATGGATGTAACCACATAGTAATAGGTTTTATCTTTAGCCGCCGAATGGTCGATGAATTTTTCCTCTTTTATTGGAGCCGAATTTATTTGAACAAAGTTTATTCCGCTTGTCTCACTTCTATACACGTTGTAGCCCATGATCTCCCTACTTCGGCGAGGCTTATCCCACGTCAAAACTATTTTCCCATCTTGAATGGAAGCCTTTAATCTTTCCGGAGGATCCGGATATCTGATGACTGCAACATATACATTGGACCATAATCCATGCATGTCTGAGTTAAAAATAACTTTTGTGCCATCGGGACTTGCGGTGGCGTTGGCGTGAGTCGATTCCGAGTAGGGATGCTCCCTATGCCCCTGATATGAACTATTATGGGCACATACTACATAACTCTCGCTTCCATCCTTCTTAACCAGTAAAATTTTCCCTGCATAGGTACTTTTACAATGAGTAGAAACATCCACTAGTAGCCATTCTCCGTCATATGTCCATCCTCCATGTCCACTAATGCCATCCACAAGTGTTTTTTCATCTGAACCATCACGACTTAAAACGCGTAGACCTTTATAAAAGAAGGAACATTTACTTCCGTCTGGGCTCCAATCCGGATGACCTCCACCTACTCTGAGTTTTCTCATATTGGAACCATCAACATTTATTATCCACAACGATTGATCAGTTCTCCGCTTGAAGAAAATTGAATAATCTGGCGCCTTTGTGAAGCGTATTCGATGGATTTTACCAGGTATGGGGACTCTCTCAATAAGACCGGTCTCAACATCTAAAATGTATACTTTATCTTCTTCATAGAATCCTCCAACCCCATAATACTTCTTTCTCAACAAGATTTTCTTATCATCCGGGCTAGGCGGCATAATATCAAATCCAGGTTCATAGATCGTTCCTATTGTTTTCATTTCTCCGGATAGAATATCCATTGAGAGAATCTCCGTCTTTTCATCATCGTCCATGGCAAAATAGATCTTGTTTGGATCTTGATTACTCCAAAATATTGGAGGTCGAAGACGCATTCGCCCTTTTAAGATCTTTAATTCTCTTATGTTTGAACCGTTAGCATCCATAATCCAAAAGCCCGTTCCCGTTCCCGGCCTAGTTGACATAAAAATAATCTTAGAACCATTAGCATTCCAAGCTGGAATGTCATAATAGACATGACGATCAACGCTCGGATCATGAGTCATCTTCCAAACAAATGTATGGGTGAAGCTATCCTGATATACTACTCTCTCGGAGGGGTATACTCCGCTTTTCTCAAGTTTACAATAAGGTTTACAATTTCCAAGATTTGAGAGTACCTCAACGATCTGCTTCAACATTTAAATCACCAAAGCGCACCTATAAGAAAGCAACATATAAGGATTGTCCTAACCGCTCTCAAATCTCCTCCTTAATCTTTCATTCACTAATTCATCTATTAAGCGCATGCGCCTATACGCCCGCATCTTGGGGCACTATGGCTCCGCGTCTAGGCATCCTTCACTTGCGCTGACGGCCACCCTAACGAACAACATGTTCACAAGGAGATTCTTTAAACGCCTGACCATGAACAAAAGGCCTATAAGGTCTACGATTCTTCAAGACAGAATAGCAATGGAGGAGAAGCCTACGGGTAGCGGCGACAATAGCAACCTGCGTTAACATATGAATCACCATTATTTACTGCACATAATGTTCGTCAACTTGAATAATCGATACTAACATGTTTTTAAGCGGGATTAAATATAGAAGTAAGGAGAAGGAGGGGTTAAATGAGCCTAATAAAAATTGGGATAATTGGTTTTGAT
>CAYNMB010000044.1:0-10598 GCA_964398235.1 uncultured Candidatus Bathyarchaeia archaeon
CATCTAGGCTCAGCTCGAGCAATAATTCTAAGCCATGAATACGCAAGAATGTATCAAGGCCGCTTCATATTAAGATTTGAGGACACCGATCCAAGATTAAAGAGATCCTCATTACATTTCATGGATTTAATTAGAAGTGATCTCGAGTGGCTTGGTTGCCGTCCGGATGAGGAGTACATTCAAAGCGATAGAATCGAAATATATTACGAGTATGCGGAGAAGCTTCTTGAAGATGGATGCGCATACATCTGCACATGTTCTCCAGAAGAGTTCCGCAGGAGAATATTGGCTAAAAAACCGTGTCCATGCCGAAGCCTTAAGCCGGAAGATAATCTACGCCGCTGGGAAGCCATGTTGAGCTGGAGATACGCTGAAGGCGAAGCCGTAATGCGGATAAAAACTGATTTAAATCATCCAAATCCAGCCATTAGGGATTGGCCTGCTTTTCGGATAATAGATACAAAAAAGAATCCTCATCCAAGAGTTGGCTCAAAGTATTGTGTTTGGCCGCTATATAATTTTGCATGCGGCGTAGATGACCATTTAATGGGTATAACCCACATTATACGCGGAAAAGAACATCTAACCAATCAAGAGAGACAAAAATACATGTATCGCTATTTTGGCTGGGAGTATCCAGAAGCCATACATTATGGAAGGCTTAAAATTGAGGGCGCCTCCCTCAGCAAATCCAAGATTCTACGTGGCGTTAGAGAAGGAATTTATGAGGGTTGGGATGATCCCCGGCTGGCGACGTTTCTATCCCTAAGAAGAAGAGGTATAAAGCCGGAGGCCATAAGAAGACTTATACTTGAAATTGGGCCTAGACCAGCCGACATAACTATAAGCTGGGAAAACCTTTATGCGCATAATAGAAAAATTGTTGATCCAATAGCCAATAGATACTTTTTCGTATGGGATCCTGTAAAACTGACGGTAAAAAATGTTAGGAGAGAATTTGTGGTTCAAGTTCCCCTGCATCCAGATTATCCTGACAGAGGTAAACGAGTTTTCCACATTAAACCAACTAATAATGAAGTGTCTCTCTCAATATCTGGTCAAGATGCAATTATGCTTAAGCCCGGCATTATAATACGCCTCATGGAACTGTTTAACGTGAAAATTGAGGCGGTCGGTAAAACTCAGGTTCTATCGATTTTCCATAGTGAGGCATATAGTGAAGCAAGGAAAGTAAAAGCGCGCTTAATCCACTGGATTCCCGAAGGAAGCGGATTACCCTGCGAAGTTATAATGCCAGATAATTCAAGAACGACCGGTCTAGTTGAAGCCTCTCTGAAAAATGCTTCATCAGATGAAATTGTGCAGTTTGAACGTTTTGGTTTTGTTCGAATTGAAAAGATTGGTGAAAAATTCATAGCCGTCTTCGCCCATAAATAAGTGCTTCAAGGAAAAAAGACTATAATTGTATATATAATAATTAAAGCTAAAAACAATATTATTGGAAAATGGGGAGGTGCATAAGTTTTGAAAATAGCTCTATGTGGCTATTTGGGTTCAGGATGCACCGAGGTTGCTGAAATACTCTCCGGTAAACTTAACCTAGAGGTAGTAAACACAAGTAAAATTCTCACGGCGATAAAAGATTTTGAAACCCTGAGCAGATCCGGTGAAATTGATGTAGACATACTCATAAAAAGTAAGCTGGAGGAAATCCTGCGGGAGAGGGATAATATAATTGTTGAGGGCAGATCCGCCTTCTTTCTGCTTGATAGGAAAGACATGATAAAAATATTTCTAAACACATCCTTTGAGGAAAGAGTTAAGCATGTGGCAAGCAGGAGAGGAATATCTTTAGATGAAGCGAAAGAAGATGTTGTGAGAAGTGATAGGGATAGAAACAGCATAGTTAAAAGATTCTTTAAAAAAGATGCACCGGAGCTATCTGATTTCGATTTTGTAATAAGAACAAACATGAAAACCTTCGCCGCAATAGCCGACATAATCATCGATGTTATCAAAGGTTTATCATCTATCAAACAATAGTGGTTTAAGCGATTTCATCAGCAAATACTCTAGACAATAAAGGATTGGTGGTAATGATAGTTAGTCTGCCCTATGGCAAAAGTTTTGTTGAGCTAAATTTGCCGAATGAAAATATTTTAGCTGTTCTGAAGTCGAAGGAATTTAGTCAAATTCCTGATGAAGTAAATGCCATAAAGAATCTCCTGAAGGCGCCGATAGAAAGTGAATCCCTGTGCTCCCTAGCGTCGAAAAGCAGTAAAATATGCATTGTCGTAAGCGATTATACTAGGGCGGCGCCAAATAAAGTTTTGATACCGCCAATAATTGAGGAGCTTAAAAAAGCTGGTAGAAAAGCAGATGAGCTGAAGATTTTGGTTGCCTATGGTCTTCATAAACCAATTTCAAGAAACGATCTCAAAGATTTTTTAGGTGAAGAAATAGTTGAAAGCTTTAGCGTCGTGAATCATGATGCTGAAGATGAGAATAGTCTTGTTTACCTTGGTAAAACATCCTTTGAAACACCAGTTTATTTAAATAAACTGGTTGCTGAATACGATCTAACCGTGTTAACTGGACTGATTGAACCGCATTTCTTTGCTGGATATAGTGGTGGAAGAAAATCGATTCTTCCCGGCGTTGCTGGAAGGGAATCCATATTCCATAACCATAGTTTTAAGATGATTTCCCATCCGCTTTCACGTTACGGCGTACTTGAAGGAAATCCAATCCATGAAGACATGGTTGAAGCTGCAAAAATGATTAAACGTACATTTTTAGTGAACGTTGTGATCGACAAGGATCATAGGATCGTTGGCGTATTTGCTGGCGACGCATTTAAAGCTCATGTTAAAGGCGTTAAATTCTTAGATGAGCATGTTAAGGTTGATGCGCCCTCCAGAGCCGACATAGTTATAACAAGTAATGGAGGTTATCCGCTCGACAGAGATTTATATCAGGCTGTTAAAGGCATGGCGACTGGCGAATTAGTTGCTGAAAGAAATGGAGTGGTTGTGATTTTCGCTGAATGTATCGATGGAATAGGCAGGGGGCATGAATTTTTCTATAGGCTTATGGCTGAGGCAAAGAGTCCAGATGAGGTGCTGGAGAAAATAAGATGTGAAGAACCCATTAGGGATCAATGGGAGGCTCAAATCTTGGCTCAAATTCTGAAAAACGTGCATGTAATTCTTGTCACAAAAAATATAAAGCCGAGCCTAGTTGAGGAAATGCATATGATTCCAGCGTCAAGTTCAGAGGAGGCAATTAAAGAAGCGTATAGAATTGCTGGTAAAGATGCTAGGATTATTGTTGTGCCTGAAGGTCCATATATTATACCGAAAATTGGGGTTTAAAGAAACGCTTATCTATCGCTTTAACCGCAACATATATAGGTGAATTATTTATATTGTTAGGGATAAAAATGTAAAACCGAAACATGTGTTGATGAAGTTGCGTGAGAGCTATGTCGAAACCATTTTATGTTAAATTTGAAGTGCCCGCTGAATTAGCTAACGCAACGTATGAAGCTGTGCAAATAGCCGCAAGAACTGGAAAAGTACGTAAGGGAACAAATGAGACAACAAAAGCGGTGGAAAGAGGACTTGCTAAACTGGTTATAATAGCCGAAGATGTTGATCCGCCTGAAGTTGTTGCGCATCTCCCATTGCTCTGTGATGAACGGAAAGTACCCTACATCTATGTGCCTAGCAAGGCTAAGCTAGGCTCAGCGGCTGGAATAGATGTTTCAGCAGCATCCGCATGTATAATTGAGCCTGGAGAAGCAGCAGACCTTGTTAAAGAAATTATAACTCGTCTTCAGAAAATTAGGGGAGGCTAAACACTTTGAGTCGAAGAAGAGCAACTAGAGAGGAAAGAGTCTTCGAAGAGGGACAGCCAACGCCGGCGGAGGTCATTCAGATAGTTGGGCGAACCGGCGTAACCGGTGAAATAGAGCAAGTTAGGGTTAGGGTGCTTGAAGGCCCGGATAAAGGAAGAATAATAACAAGGAACGTTAAAGGCCCCGTTAGGTTAGGCGACATATTAATGTTGAAGGAAACCGAAAGGGAGGCTAGGAAAATAAAGTAGAGTGAAGCCAAAAACCGATATGCAACTACTCTCTATGGAGGATTTGAAAGAAATGCCTAAACCACGACGTTGCTCCTTCTGCGGATACGAGTTTAATCCGGGAACCGGAATAATGTATGTAAATAATGATGGAACTATTCTTTGGTTCTGTTCAAGCAAGTGTAGAAAAAATTTCTTAGTGCTGAGACGGGATCCGCGGAAGCTTAAATGGACAGCATTCTATGGACGGGAGGAAAGGGCTAAAAGCGAGAGATCCTCGTCTCGTGCTTAATCACCTAAAAATTTAACATTCCATCAATCTTTGTTTGACTAATCTTTATGCCAGAAATGTTTCTTCATTTTCATACGGGAATGATTTTTGGCAATAATGAATAATAGGGTTGGTTTATCGTGGGCGCTTTGTGTTCCACGTAACTAACACCCAGCCTCATAGACGAGCGGGCCTCGCTCCCCTCAGCTGAGCCCTCTCCTACGTGGATTTTTGCGCCCACGCCCGCCGTGTCCCGCATCTGGGTAACCCCTCCCTCACAGACGGATGATAATCATCCATCTCAGTCAGGTCCGTCTCTGCGGGCCCCATAGCGGGGTTCCGGCGGGATTAGGCTCATCTCATCGCCAAAATAAGCAAATGGATGAAACTTAAAATAAACTTTACTCCTTCTTATGCTTCATTCATCTCTTAATGTATCGCCATATTTTGCTAAGATCGAGTTCGAACGCTGCGGCTGGATTTTCAAGGTTCCAGTTTTGGAGAACCTGTGGATGAATTTCACCTATCAAGCCGGTTTCCTCTCCTTCGATTATAATTTTTCCAACGCGTCCCTCAATGAAGCTGCCGTGGCTTGTTTCTTCAAGATCATATTTTAGTCCCAAGTTTGTAAGTAGGGCGTCTAATGTGGATTTAATTTCGGTGAAACTGGCGTTTGAATGGATGGTTACACATCCAAGTTTTTCGATGTCCCTAGTCTTATTCACCTGTTTCTCATCGTGAACAACGCAGTAGCCAACTTCAAAGATTTTTTGGGGATATTCGACATGCGTGTTGTGGCTTAGGAACTCCATAAGATTTGGCAGTAGCCAGTTTCTTAGGCATGTCATCCATGAAACCCTTGGGTTAGCTAATTCAACAACTTTTTCTGGAAGTATATTCATTTTCCTGAATAATGTGTCTGGATTACTTAACGTGAAGGTTAAAACTTCTTGATATCCTAAGCCAACCATAAGTTCTCTTATAAGGTCACGGAGCATTGTTTCAGGATGCAGTCCGCCTGCGGTTGATATTGGAGGCCATCTAGGTTGCATTTTATTTAAGTCATATGCTATGGCTATGTCTTCAATAATGTCGATTGGATGCATTATGTCAGGTCGATAACATGGTATTTCAACAACAATGTTATCTTCATCAATGACTTCTGAAACTCCATACCTTGATCTCTCCAGAAGATTTATGACTTCTTGAATGCTTAGCGGAATGCCTATAATCTCATGAACATATTTAACGCTTATTTTCATTTTTTCGTTTCTGAAATCCGGGGTTTTTGCATATTTCAGATCGCCATATGGATAATAGATTTCAGCTGAGTGGATTGTTCCGCCTCTGTCAGCTAAAGCGAAGGTTACATTTGTCAATGTATAGAGCACCGTTTCATAGACTGTTCCAGTAACCTCGATGAGAATATTTCGTGTGTCAACGGTTACTCTTCCCAAATCATTTGAGTTTATTATTGGCGGAAAAGATAAGACATTTTCCCTAGAATCTTTTAGAATTGGCCATATGTCGTATGGCTTAACTATATGTCCATACATTATGCCTTTAGGATGCTTTTCAAGTATTTCCCTCAGAGTTAATTCTTCATCAAATCCTAGTGGAACAAATTTGGTTTCATCAGGCTTAGAAACCGTGTATTTAAGGGGAGGAACAATTAAATCAAAATCATAAAGTCCAATGGATGTTCTGCGTCTGCTACGCCCATATGTCTGATCCATCTTATCTTGAAAGCGCATTATGTGACGTATTGCTGCATCGGTTAATCTAACATTTTTAACAACGGCGCATGCAATATAGGGACGTATGTTTCTCAAACTTTCATTCACATAAACCTTAACTCCAGAGTCGCCGGTTATTTCATAGCGTTTAAGTCCTGTTTCGATGCCAAGTATTCCGCGGAGAGCTCTGGCTATGCCCTCAACGCCCCAGAGGTCGGCGCGGTTACTGTCTTTAATATCGATGTGGATCTCATTTTCATCCACGTATTTTACTTCACCTTTTATAAAGGAGAAGATTTCATCAAGTTCCTCCGGGCTTCTTGGTAGTTTTAGGCCTAAAAGCGCTTCTAGATCTTCGCGTTCAACCTCAATTGTCGGCATCTATATCATCTCCTTTCTCCTAAGCCAATCTAAATCATGGGTGAATAGATATCGTATGTCATCTATTCCTGCTTTCATCATGAATAGGCGATCGACGCCTAAGCCCCAAGCTAAAACTGGCACATTTATTCCAAGCGGCTGTGTCACTTCGGGACGGAATATTCCGGCGCCACCGAACTCCATCCAGCCGTAACCCTCCTTGTAGGCGGATAATTCTACACTAGGTTCGGTGAAGGGGAAATAGTCTGGTCTAAACCTAACTTTATCTGCTCCAGCTATGTCCTTGGCGAATCGCTCAAGTATGCCGAGTAAATCGCGTAATGTTAATCCCTCGCCGACAACTATGCCTTCAACCTGATTAAATTCGCTTAAATGGGTTTTATCAACGAGTTCTGGTCGATAGCATCTTGCAATAGCGAAATATTTTCCGGGGATCTCTAGGTCTTCGCTTATCAGCTTTCTTACGCTGACCGCCGTTGTGTGGCTGCGCAATAGAAGCCTAGCAGCCATCATAAGCGAAAACTTATATCCCCAGCCTCTTGAACCAGTCTTCCAGCCGCATTCATGGGTTTCCTTCACCTGCTCAAGAAATCTAGTGTAGGGCGTTAAATCCCCATACTCCGGATCCTTAATGAAATACATGTCATGTATCTCCCTAGCCGGATGATCCTGCGGCATATAGAGTCCATCACAGTTAAAGAAGCTTAATTCAACAATAGGGCCCCTCATCTCCTTAAATCCGAGAGCAATCAATTTCTCCCTCATTTCATCTAGAAATCTCAAGTAGGGATGTTTCTTACCCGGCCATATTCTCGGCGCTGGAGCCTTAATATTATATCTTAAAATTCTTTTTTCACGCCATTTTCCAGTTATAATTAGTTCTGGTGTGAGTTGGGATACCTCCTCAATGATTTCTATCCCTTTTTCAAGCAGTCTCCAACCCTCGTCTGTTAATTCTAAATATCTTTCCGTTTCTTCGCGGATTTCAATTATCTTCCTTCTCTTAAGCATCTTAAAAGCATTTTTTAATTCATTGCTTAATTCCTCTAGGGCAAGTTTTCCAGATTCCCTGAGCATCTTTAGAAGCTTTTCATCTGCCCCGATTTCAGGCTCTTTTAGAAGCCTAACTTTTCCCTCTTTTGAATCTATTTTAGCCCAGCCTTTGCGTGCAAGCCATCCTAGCGCTATCGCGCTCATTGAGCCCTTAATTGACGCCTTTTCCAGTAGGAGATTTATGGTTGCTTCGCCGCCTAAATTCATTAGGATTTCAGCTAAATGTCTTTCAGGCAATCCCTCTTCAGCATATTTTCTTCCCTCCTCATTCAATGAGATCCATGTAATGGTTTTTTCGTGGATCTTCACTAGTTTTTTTGTTTTAAGAGATAATGCGGCTCGCATTATGGCTGAATGCGCTAGACCGCTTATTTCCGCAATTCTGTTAATATCCGTTCTTCCGCCAGAATTCTTTAATGCAAGTAATACTTTCCTTTCATTTTCCCGTAGATCCACAGTCTTCACCTTACTTACGAACATCTAATCAAATTTCATTAGACGGCGATCTGATTAATTTTAATCTAATACTTAACTCTACGGTTTAAGCCTTAGCTTTTTAGAACCATGCTTCAAGAGTTCTTCTGCCCCTAGCTTTCCTCATGCCTTCAATAGCTTTTTCAAGGGCTTTACGTACACGGCTTTCAGAAAAATCTTTTTCACCACACAGAAAATCTATGATTCCCTCCACGTCAGGCTCCTTCCAAGCTATTTCATAATTGTCTGTGACATCTGGATGGAGGAAAATCTCCTTTATTTTAGCTGGCTCAACCGGGAATTCGGCTCCATACTGCGCCTTTAACATTGGTAAAGCTGCTTCCAGACTGCCATAGGTTTTGATGATTTTTAGAGCGTTTTTTGGACCTATGCCTTTGATTCCCTCTGGATTAAAATCTGTTCCAATAAGTATGCCTATATCAATTAATTGCTCATGCGTTATTTCAAGCTTCCTAAGAACTTTTTGAAGCTCAATTATCTCCGGAACAACTTCGACATAAACATTTTTCCTAGGAAGCTTTCTTCTTCCAGATATGGTTAGATTTCTGAGCAGGCGTGGCGCTCCAAAAAGTATGCTATCATAGTCTTGGCTTGCACAATAATCTGCATCGCCCTTTTTAGCCAAGTGTGCAGCTTGGGCTTCTCCCTCAGAGGGTGCTTGAACCCATGGAACCCCCATAAGCGTTAATAGGCGTTTAGCGTCCTCCGTCATATAATCCTTTAATCGCGATGTCATCTGAGCATATTTTCGAGCCTCCTCGATTTTACCCTCCTTTAAAGCAGCCTCATACTTCTTTACAGCTTCTTCCTTAACCTTCATTCTACGCTTTATTTCAGCCTCCTTAAGGGCTGGCGGGATTCCATCGAAGACGTATATGGGCTTTATTCCCAATTCAAGCAAATTGCATGTTCTATAAAAAAGTCCGCTTAAATGACTTGTAACCCTTCCAGTATGATCCATAAGTGGAGTTCCATCTGGTTGCCTAATTATTGCGAGAAACTGATAAAGCGCATTATAGGCGTCTATAGCAATTCTCTTACCGCTGAGATTATTTAGAGTCGTGGAAGTTTTTGGAACTAGATCGCCTAAATCTACACCCATATTGGAATCAGCTCTCTAAAAGATTCTGTAGTTTAATTTATTAAATTGAGACAAATAAACATTAAGATTTTATCCAGAAGCTAAGATTCATAGTGGATAGGAGAAAATGCTACAGAAGATTTCACAGCTTGTTCAAAGCCAACCCAATCATAATGTTAAGAGGTGATCCACGTATAATCGAATTCATAGCCTCAAAGATAAACATTAAGGTTCAGACACGATGCGAGGTAAAAATTGATCTTTCAATTACTGAAGTATCAGTTAGGGTCAAATAGGGAACGAATTGTTGTTAAAAGGCTGGAATACAGGAATAAGGCGGCGGAAAAGTATGCGCATACAAATTAATCGAATTCTCTTCGAGAAATAGATCATACAAAAACATAGTGTAGCGTCCACGGTCTTGATGGAAATAGCTTATTGAACAAACTTAAAATAAAGGTATTTAGAGTAGTAGTTTTGAAGTGATGGAATATGACGTTTAAGGTTGTTTTTCTTGCACATGCTCCTGACGCGGATGCTAAGAAACACAGATGTATAATTGATACTGGCAAGTATAAATTATTCGTAGTAGTTGTCAAAAACCAGGAGGAAGCAGTTGAAGTTTGTAGAAAACTTGTCAGAGACGAAGGAATCCACACGGTCCTGCTCTGCCCAGGATTTACGCACAGAAACGTCGCAGAAATAGCTGAAACCGTCGGAGAGGGAGTCGGCGTCTTCGTAGCCAGAGGAGACGGACCAAGCCACAGAACTTCAATGGAAATAATGAAAAAAGAAGGCTGGTTTTCAAAATAAAGCCATCAAAGTAGAAACGAAAATACGCTAACGTGACAATCATCGACAGTCACAGAGGATCTGGAAACAGCTCCGTAGCATTTACCTCGACTATAGATGCCCCTATCTACACGGCTCCAGTAACGATACTTTCAAGCGAATATGGAGCCAATGAATGACTGAGTTTCCCGATTCAGGAGTAGACGTTTATGTTGTAGCCTACAGCTGGAATCCCGGCGCCAATCTAACAGGTAATGCCAGCGTCTACTTTGACGTTTATTTACTAGATGCATCGGAATCATTATCTCTTGAGATTAGAAAGTACTATTCTGATGGCGACCCCACAATTCCCTTCAAAATGAGCATTCCAATCCGCATTTTATATAAAAAAGATGATGGAAGGTTTATGTGGCTTCCTCAAGTACAATAACCGTGTCAATGGGATCTAGGGATTTCTCGGGTACCTGAATCACTAGATCCTCTCCGTCCCACTTATATGCCAGTTCTCCACGTGAGGGATCCGTTAGGAAGAATGCCCTTCCGGGTTTAATCTTATCTTTAACATTGAATATTCTTAGTTCACCGTCCCAAGGCCACCCCAATACATGGATGTAAAGTTTCCCGGGCTTGTAGGTGCATCTGTAGGGTGCATCCACAGGAGTATCGAATGGCGCTGCTCCAGCACCATATATGCTTTCGCCGTTAGCTTTAAGCCATTTTCCAACTTCCAAAAGTATGTCCA
>CAYNMB010000045.1:0-9945 GCA_964398235.1 uncultured Candidatus Bathyarchaeia archaeon
AACGCCTCGGAGTGTAAATTCTTTCCCCCACAAATGGTTCTGCTTGAGTGAATATCTCTATGCAGTCAATACCATACCGGATAACCTCATCCCTTTGATCCCCACATACATCGTAAACCCATAATTTCACATCTTCCTTTGGCTCAGGAAATCTTACGACAAGCCTTCTCTCACCATCGTAAAGCCCCTCAGGCGCCGCCATAAGCTCCTCCCCATCTCCAGTCCAGTTTACTGGAACCCATCCATAAATACGTTTAAAGTCAGCCGCGATCAAGTCTCCCTCATTGTTAAACATGAACCAGTAGGCGCCTCCCCAATAGGTTTGGGCAACTATTTGCAAACCCTTTAGATCAGATCTAAACTTGGCGAGAGTCACGCCCTGCGCATGACCGAGATGCCATTCCCGCTTTATCTCACCAGTTAATGCGTCAAGGAAATAGAAACCGCCATTTTGATTAGCTATAAATAAATCTGGCCCAGGCTTACTATCGATTTCACCGATCACAGCGGCGTCGCAGTGGTCGAAGAGGTCGATGATCCACATGGGTTTTCCATCATGATCGATCATAGCATCGCCTGAAAATATTTCGTCTTTTCCATCTCCATCAACGTCATAAGGTATAGCATAGTGGGCTGTTTTTCCAGTGTAGGACCAAAGCTGTCTTAAATCTTTGTCATAAGCCCATAAATTATTGTAGCGATCCTTCAGTATTAGGTTCTGCGGCCAAGGCTCACCGGATAAATTGCATATTGTTATGGAGTCGCCGACAATTCTGGGGAAGGATGGCGGTGAGCCGAATCCAAATCCAACCCGCGAAGATGGGGTTGGCGCTTCAGCCTTCACTTCGCCTGTTGCGCCATCCGCGATGAAAATCTTGAAGTCTTTGCAGTATATGACCTCGCATCTTCCATCCCTGTCAATGTCATAGACTTGAAGCGCCACATCCGAAAATGTCCCAAAGTTTCTTAAGTCGGGTTCTCCAATCTG
Source organism: uncultured Candidatus Bathyarchaeia archaeon (assembly GCA_964398235.1). Lineage (GTDB taxonomy): Archaea > Thermoproteota > Bathyarchaeia > Bathyarchaeales > DTEX01 > DTEX01. The sequence continues at coordinate 989 of CAYNMB010000045.1, forward strand.
CCATAAGATTTTTCCATTCAAATCAATGGCCGTTAAGCAGGTTATCATATGTTCGTCTCGCCCCACCTCCATTTTTTGAGCCAACACAAACTCTACATTTCCGTCACCATCTAAATCGCCAACTCTAAGATGTTTTCCAGCATATTCGCCTAAAGGTATCCTCTTATACAAAACTGCTTTTGGATAATGTTTTGCTGGAGGATTTTGGCTTGGAGCAACGGCTACTCCCTGAGGTATTCCACGCCTTAAATTTAATGCGTCAAACCACACCATGCCTGGACCCCGACCCCTTAAGCTTACTTCCAGCCAGTATACGCCATGCGGCACCGAAAAGAAACCATCCATTTTCCTCCAATTCCATTTACCCGAGATCGCGAGGTTTCCAGCCACCCATTTTCCAAGCACAGTAACTTTAAATGGTTCTGAGGGGTCTCCGATAGGCGGTCCAACAATAACTGGCTCCCGTCCTTCAAGATCTAGGGGTTTAATCGCCACCATAGCAAAGGATTTCCGGTCATAAAACTCGCTTTTCAGTGCTGCACTAATGATAAAATATTCTCCAGGAGTAACTTTTATTCGCTTATTTTGCGTTATGGACCATTCGCCAAAACCCGAATGAATTATCTTTAATGAGCCTGGTTCAGCGTCATAGGATTCACTAGGGTCAAAATATGCCCTTAAAGCCCCCTCATTCTTAGACCATGATGTCCAGCCGAGAAGACCATTCTGTACGCATGGATTTTTAATCAAATTTTCCCCCGACATTATAAAGCAATCCCCCAAACAGCGGGTTACATGAAAACTCCTTAAATAATTTGCTCCTTAATCTCGTGATATCAATCCCATTGATCAAAAATTAAGAATTATTGGAAGCACTTAATATTTCTTTGACTTTCCTGAAATGCTAGATGCTTTAAGTCTCCTAATCCTTAAAATAAAAAATTTATAAATAATTCGATGTCAACATCTAATTATCGTTTACATTTTAGAATAAAATCCGATGGTGGTGAACACCTTTGGGGAAGGTTAGATTTGGTGTAATCGGGTTAAAGGGGGTAGGACGGAGACATATTAAATGCATCACATCTATTGACGAAGCTGAGCTTGTGGCTGTAGCTGATATAAATGAAGAGGTCGGTAAGCTAGTGGCATCAAAATATGATGTTGAGTGGTTCAAAAACTATGAGAACATGCTTAAAAGAAAAGATTTAGATGCAGTTTCAATATGCACCCCACATTTTCTTCATTTCCCAATGGCCATGAAATCCCTAGAATATGGAAAACATGTTTTGGTTGAAAAGCCCATGGCCATAACCGTTAAAGAAGCTGATAAAATGATTGAATCGGCTAGGGAAAGGGGATTAAAGCTGGGAGTTGTCTATCAATATCGGGTAAACCCGATCTATCGGCAGATTAAGAAGATAATTGAGGATGGATTGATTGGCAAAATATATAGGGTTTGCATGGAAGCATGCACGTTTAGAACGCAAACATACTATGAGGGAGACGCTTGGAGGGGGAAATGGCTTACTGAAGGAGGGGGCGCCTTAATAAATCAGACAATCCATCATCTTGACGTTTTACAATGGCTTGTAGGCAAGCCTACAAGTATATATGGGCGGATAGGAACCTTATACCACCATATTGAAGTAGAGGATATTGCAAGCGCGGTTATTTTATTCGAAAATGGAGCGCATGGAATAGTCCAAGTTGGCACAGTGGATCCAATAGTTACCGTACGTTTTGAAATATGTGGTGAGAAAGGAAAAATTTTATATGAGGATCGTGGAAAAGAGGTTAAATATGCTGTTCTTGAAAGATCTTTGAAAGATTATGTGTCTAGTGAAGCTAGACGGGTAAAACCAGAATATGAGTGGAAGAAAATTGAAGTTGAAAAAACATCCTTGGGTCATGAGGAAATTATCAGAGATTTTACATTAGCCATTCTTGAAGATAGAGAGCCATTAATAACGGGAGAAGACGGCAGGGTATCGCTTGAAATGGTTAACGCGATAATATTGTCCTCTTTTGAGAATCAGATGGTTTCACTTCCAATAGACAGGGATGCTTACGAAAACCTCTTAAACAGAATATCCAAAAAGAATTAATTTCTATATCCCTTTTCCTCTATTATTTTTGGGCCTTTCTCCTCAACAATATAAGGCATTTTTCTCGTTCTAAAAATGACTATTCTTTCATCGAATTTCATTAGATAAGTTAACATTAGTTTTTTCCCAAACTCTGTTAAAGCAAATACTGGAATCGCTACACCTAATTGTAAAAGCGCTTTTGAACCAACTTTTTCACATATAAGTTTGGATGCACTTGCACATACCACATCTGCTCCAGACAAAATTCTTTCGACATCTTCCTCGGTTGCACAAGTATTGCATATCGAAAATATTGCGATTTTAGCATTGCATTTGCCTTCGATTTCACGAATCTTCAATATGGATTTTGAATCGAAGCCGGCGACCGTTACTGCAATGCTTTTGTATCCGTTTTTCACAGCCTTAAGAACGCCTTCATATTGATCGATCCTAGCGGCGGATTCATCTAGGATGGTTCCATCATTGTTCTTGAGATAGTTAATTATGTTTTTGATTGGGGTTGTTCTAATTATACCGGTTAGTCTTGCGCCGATCTCCTGAACTAAAGAGGGGTTTCCAGTGATCACTGTTCCAGCCCCTTCGCAGACCGTTACAGCGCAATCAAGTAGCCCCTCCCGCATACATGTCGAAATTATTTCAGAGCTTCCATATGGAACAACCAATGAATTGTTGAATATTCTATCCGCGCAGCAGAATCCAAGCTTTCTTATCTTGGTTTCAATGGCGCATTTTACTGAATTCTCATTGATTTCCTTAATACCATACAGTTTTTCAAAGAGCGGGCAATAAACAACCCTAGGCTTTGTTAAAAGTTTTATTTCGCCATTTTTAAGTAGAACTCGAGCACCACAGCAATAAAACTCATGTTCACCAATAATCTTTCTACAATTCTTCATGAACATTTCCCTTAAATAAGATGCCCCTAGCCCTTTTTAAAGAACTCTTTTCTGATGCAGTAAAATTTTAAACCTTCTTTCACTCTCTTTTTCCTCATGAAATATGTTGCTAGAGTTGAGGTCAGTTTAAAACCCGGGCACTCCGACCCAGAGGGGGAGACAACCCGCGATGCTTTAATAGAGTTGAACTATAGAGTTTATTCCGTCAAAGTCAGTAAAATCTATGAAGTTGTCTTGGAGGCTTCATCTCTTGATGACGCTAAGGCTAAGGTTGAGGAAATGTGTAAGCGATTGTTGGCAAACCCTGTTAAAGATGACTATAAGTATGTGATTGAGGAAGCTGAGAATGAGTAAGCAATTATATGTGAAGAAAAATTTACCGTTTGACCTTTATGAAATTAACATTCTGGAAGCTGATGAAAAAGACCTCTTGAAAATAAGTGAAGAAATGGGTTTGGCTTTAAACCTTGAGGAAATGTTAGCTGTAAAAAACTATTTTGTATCAAAGCATAGGAATCCAACGGATGTTGAATTGCAGGCGATTGGTCAAACATGGAGTGAACATTGCTATCATAAAACCTTTAAGGGAGTTGTCGTCCTTCCAGACGGCAGAGAGATAAATTCTTTGTTTAAAACTTTCATCGCCAGAGTCACAGTGGAGCTTAACAAGCCGTGGTGCATATCTGTTTTTGAAGATAATGCGGGCATAGTTCATTTTGAGAATGATTATGGAATAGCTGTTAAGGTTGAAACCCATAACCATCCATCAGCCATAGAGCCGTTTGGCGGAGCCGCAACCGGCGTGGGCGGAGTAATACGAGACGTCCTTGGAGTTTGGGCTGATCCAATAGCATGCACGGATGTTTTAGGCTTTGGACCCCTAAACTATGATTACGCAAAGCTTCCGTCTGGAATAAAGCATCCAAAATATATTTTCCGCGGTGTTGTGGCGGGTATTGGACATTACGGCAATAACATGGGTATACCAACGGTTAATGGCGCAATATATTTTGATGAAAGCTATGTTGGAAACGTTGTTGTTTATTGTGGATGCATTGGAATCCTGCCAATAAGCAAATATGTTAAAAACGCTAGGGCCGGAGACTATTTTGTCCTAGTCGGCGGTAAAACCGGCAGGGATGGGATTCACGGCGTAACATTTGCCTCTCTCGAGCTAACCGAGAAGTCCGAGGAGGTTTCTAGACCAGCTGTTCAAATAGCGAATCCAATTGAGGAGGAGAAGCTTAAGCGCGCCATAATAGCCGTGAGGGATTTAGGATTAGCTACATCAATAACTGATCTAGGGGGTGGTGGGCTTTCAAGTGCAGTCGGCGAAACAGCCCATAAGTTCAAGTGCGGGGCATATATTGAATTAGATAAAGTTCCGCTTAAATATCCAAATATTGCACCATGGGAAATCTATATTTCCGAATCGCAGGAAAGAATGCTCATTACGGTTCCAGAGGATAATTTAGAGAAAGTTATTGAAATTTTTGAGAATGAAGATGTCGAGGCAACTCCAATAGGCAGATTAACTAATGAGGGCATGCTAAGAATAGCTTATAGAGGTTATGTTATCGCAGACCTCGACATACCATTTCTTTTCAGCCCACCAACGCCGAAAAGAAGAGCGGAATTTGTTAAGCCTAAACTGAGGGAGCCTAATTTTCCAGAACCAAAGAATTTGACGGATGATTTACTAAAAATTCTCTCTTCACCTAATGTTGCCAGTAAAGAATCAGTGGTTAGAACATATGATCATGAAGTTAAGGGAAACACCGTTCTAAAACCCTTCTGCGGAAGAAACAATGGGCCAAGCGATGCTGCTGTAATAAAGCCTATAGATAATTCTTGGAGGGGCATCGCAGTATCCTGTGGAATGAATCCATCCTATGGGAAGATTGATGCTTATTGGATGGCTGCCTCAGCAATAGATGAAGCGCTACGTAATAATGTGGCTGTGGGCGGACGAAGAATAGCACTACTAGATAATTTTGTTTGGGGAAATCCTGAAAAACCCGACAGACTTGGATCTCTTGTTAGGGCCTGCATGGCGTGTTACCGGTTTGCCAAGGGTTTCGGAACACCATTTATTTCCGGTAAAGACAGCCTGTACAATGAGTCTCCATTGGGTCCGGTTACGCCGACGCTTCTAATAACGGCTATTGGGATAGTTCCAGATGTAAGACGAATAGTTTCAATGGATTTGAAAGAGCCGGGTAATTTGCTTTACCTCATTGGGCGAACATATATGGAGCTCGGCGGATCAGAGTATTATAGACTTAAGGGCTTTCTTGGAAGAAGCGTTCCGAAAGTTAGGCTTAGAGAAGCTAAACGCAATATGCGAGCAGTTAGAAAAGCGATTGATGGAGGTTATGTCAGGGCATGCCACGATTTATCCGAGGGAGGCTTGGCTGTCGCATCGGCTGAAATGGCTTTCGCCGGCGGCTATGGCTTAGAAATTCAGCTTAGAAATATTCCTGAAGGAGCTGAATTAGGGAGAAATGATTATCTATTATTCTCCGAGTCTAATAGCCGATTTTTGGTTGAGGTGCCGGAAAAGTATAGGGAAGCGTTTGAATCAATCATTGAAGGAGCGCATTACGCGTTAATAGGCAAGGTTAGAAGCGATAAATCCTTCCTCGTTTATGGATTAAATGGCGATCCAATCATATGCACAGATGTTGAGAAGCTGCTTGATTCTTGGAGAAGGTTTCCTTAGGAAGGAGATTGGAGAAGCATGAAACGAAGGGAAATTAAAGTCTGTATTGTTAGAGTTGGTGGAACAAACTGTGATGCTGAAACAAAGAGGTCCTTTGAGGATTTAGGTGTAAAAGCATTCATATACCATTTTAATGAAATTATTTCGCGAAAAATAAGTCTCCTAGATCATCACATACTTGTTTTTCCCGGAGGTTTCTCACATGGCGATTACGTTAGGGCTGGCGCCATATTTGCCAAGAGGATGATGGCTAGGATTGGCAAAGAAATACTGCGCTTCATTGAGAATGGCAAACCAATACTTGGAATATGCAATGGCTTCCAGATTCTCGTTGAGGCGGGACTACTTCCGGGGATAAACGGCGTCAGCAGTTATCCGGAGGCTGCATTGGCAACAAATATTCCAATAGGCTATAGGTGTAAGTGGGTTTATTTAAGACATGAGAACCGTGGAAAATGTGTTTTCACAAAACTTATACCGAAGGAAAAGATTCTGCGCATACCTATAGCCCATGCCGAGGGAAGATTTTTGTTGTCAAGCGGTAAAGAAAAGAAGATGCTGAATAAAATGATAGAGAATGATCAGATAGTTTTTAGATACTGTGATGAGAAAGGTGAATGCGCGGAAGGCCGTTACCCAGATAATCCGAATGGATCATTCTATGATATAGCTGGTATATGTGACCCCCACGGAACAATTTTCGGCTTGATGCCTCACCCAGAAAGAGCATATTATGGCTGGCAGCTACCAGACTGGACTAGGATGGGAAAGCCGCCAAAATATGGTGATGGAAAACTGATATTCGAGTCAGTTGTGCAATATGTTATAAGAAAATTCTAGCATTTATGATAAAAAAAAGGCGAGGAAATTAGCATTGAAGAGAACCCTTGTAATTGGAGACTTAAATGTTGACATAATAGCCAGCGGGATTACGGCTTTTCCAGAGCTTGGACGCGAAATACTATGTGAAGACATCAGAGTAGTTCTAGGGGGTTCAGCATCCATATTTGCATGCAGGCTTGCACAGCTTGGCGCAAAAGTCGATATTCTTGGAAAAATTGGGGACGATGAGCATGGAAGAATAGTTTTAAACACCTTGAAATCTAATGGCGTAGGCATAGACAAAGTCATTATCAGAAACGATCTTAGAACTGGCGCAACAATATCTTTAACTTACCCGGAGAATAAAGCCTTAATCACTTTTCTTGGATGCATAGGAGCCCTAGAAAAATCAGATATTGATCCGGAAATCTTCCGGAATTATGAGCATTTACATGTTGCATCCATATATCTTCAACCCAAGCTTTTAGAAGTGCTTGACGAAGTATTTGCGGAGGCAAAAAGCCGGGGGCTTATAACATCGCTTGATCCGCAACATGATCCAATGGGCAAATATGAGAAGATTTGGGACATTTTAGAACACGTAGATGTTTTCTTACCAAATGATGATGAAGCGTTGGATATAACTGGCTCATCCAATCTCCTAGACGCTTTAAAGACTCTTGGTTCAAAGGTTAAGGTTGTTGTTATAAAATGTGGTGCTAAGGGAGCACTTGGCATGACTAATAATAAGGTCATAGAATCTAAAGCCTTTAAAATAAAGCCTATAGACACCACTGGAGCTGGAGATTCATTTGACGCTGGCTTCATATACTATTTTATACATCGGGGTAAAGGATTCAGAGAGTCAATGGAGTTCGCAAATGCTGTTGGAGCTTTAGCATGCCAACATGTTGGAGGAGCTGAAGGAAAAATAACTGAAGCGGATGCACTCAACTTTATTGTGGAGAAAACTAAATTTGGAGGTAGGAATTAAACTTTAGTGGAGGGATTTTGTGAATCCTCTTATTGAATTGACGTCATTGCCAGCTGAGGAATTGAAAAGGCGTGGAATAGAGCATACGCCAAAAGAAATATTATCGCAACCAAGCTTATGGATAAAGGCCTTTAACCTACTTAAAGAGAGAGGTGACGAGATAAGGAGCTTTGTCGAAAATAAGATTCTCTCGAAAAAGAACAGTAGGGTTATTCTCTCCGGAGCTGGCACCTCCCATTTCATTGGCTTATCTTCTGAAGATCTTTTGAGAAGCATGTGGCAAGTGGATGTTGAAGCTAGGGCAAGCACCGATATCGTAACAGGTTGGAAATCAATTTTTCTTAAAAACATGGATACAACTTTGATTTCATTCTCTAGATCCGGCAACAGTCCTGAAAGCGTTGGAGCATTTCTTTTGGCAGATGAGTGGTGTGAGAGAATTAATCACGTAATTGTCACATGCAATAAGAATGGTAGACTAGCATCCCTAAAAAGTAGACGTGAAGCCGAGGAAAAAAATGTTCTTCGAATAGTGCTTCCAGAAGAAGCAAATGATAAAGGTCTTGCAATGACCGCTTCATTTACAACAATGGTTATGACCGCGCAATTTCTGGCTTACATAAAAGATCTGGAAAATTTTGGAAGAATTATTCAAAGAGCCTCAAAGTCCGCTGAAAAAATACTTAGGGAATATGCTGGATTAATTAAGGAGATAGCTGACTTAGACTTTGAGAGAGGCTTTTTCTTAGGCACCGGTCCCCTCTATGGCTGTGCTGCTGAATCACATTTAAAACTCCAAGAGTTAACAGCTGGGCGTATCATATGCAAATTCGATTCTTTCCTAGGGATTAGGCATGGACCAAAGGTCGCCATTAATGACAAGACGATAGCGGTTTATTTCGTTTCTTCAGATCCATTTGTTAGACGATATGAATTGGATCTCATGAAGGATATTTATGAAAGAAAGCTGGGTTTAACAAAGATTGCTGTTTGCTGCGGATCAGAAAATGAGATTGAGCGATACGTTGACCATGTTATTGACGTAAGCTGCGGAGGCAGACATGAAATTCCAGACCTATGCAGACCAAATGTTGATGTAATAGTTGGACAGCTTCTAGGGCTCTTTACATCACTTAAATTAGGCCTAAAACCAGACACGCCAAGTGAAGAGGGGGTAATAACGCGTGTCGTCGAGGGCGTGAAAATCTATGATCATAAAGCCTTTAAAAATGCAAAGCAATTTAAGGTTATAATTCGGTAGTAAGCCTAGAAAGTTGGGGAGAGCATGAGTAAGAGCCCGAATAGATTCTCAAATTCTGAAATAGGCGTCGTGCTCTTTGGAGTTGGAGCAATAGGTAGCGAAATAGCCAGATTGTTATTGAGGAAGAAGGGTGTGAAAATTGTTGGCGCCA
>CAYNMB010000046.1:0-9595 GCA_964398235.1 uncultured Candidatus Bathyarchaeia archaeon
CTATAATTGAAATTATCTTGTCTTTTCTCCATGGAACCCTTAGCTCTCTACGTATACCTCTTGCAACTCTTCTTTTGATCCACTCAATAATGTAGTCTCTTACAAGAGATGGTTGCATAAGTATTGTTACTGAGAAAATTTATTTAAATTTTTTCTCAATAGGAGAGAAAATTTTGAAATTGACCAAAGCCGCTAAAGAGCTGTTCGGAACCTTTCTTTCAGAATTCAAGTCTAGATGCGATTAATGTTGCAATCGTAGGCGATATTGAGTGCTGACGTGATTGGAGCAGGATCTTACAAAGGAGTTGAAGGGTGTAGAATTTTTTAGGACTGCAAGGCTTGTTGTCTCTATTAAATTTCATAGGATGGGAAATGAGTTTTGATTTTCAGAATTCATTAAAACTGGATTGTCTGCTACTTTTTCTTCTTTTTACCAGTTCTTCTAGCAGCTATTAATCCAACCTTCCTTCCTGGAGGCGCGTTACGGGAGACGGTTGTAACTTTTCTAGCTCCCCTCCTACCGCTTCCGAAGGGATGTACAGCCGCTATCATAGCTCTTCCACGAACCCTCGGATACTTATGTCCCTTCGCCTTCATCCAATGGAATTTGGCGCCAGCCTTAACAAATGGTTTTTCCGTGCGTCCTGAAGCAGCCACAATACCAATGGTTGCTAGGCTCAAATCATTAAAGTATCTTGTTTTACCTGATGGAAGTGAAACTATGGTTCCCTCAGGCGTATGCGACACAACGGTTGCATATGCGCCTGAAGCCCTTGCAAATGCACCTCCATCCCCGGGGTTCAATTCAATATTACAGACGGTGGTTCCCTCAGGAATCGATCCGAGGGGGAGAACATTGCCTGTTCTGATGGAGGCTTTTCCACCAATCTCTATTATCTGATCCTCATGCATCCCCTCAACAGCAACCGTATAATATCTTTCCCCGGTCTCAAGTTCTATATGGGCGAGGGGGGCTCCTCTACCCGGATCATGAACGATTTCCAGAACCTGTCCTCTTAAAACGCCGTTAAGCCTATTTTCCCTCGATATGTTTGGATATTTTGCTGGAGCCACGCGCTTGTGGGTTGAAGCCCGGAAGGTTGGTGAACCTCTTCCTCTTCTCTGAACAAGAATTCTCTTTCCCACCTCACTCTCCTCCCTACTATAATATGCCTAGCCTAATCGCTAGATCAGTTGCACTGTATTCCGGCGCAAGCTTAACAAATGCTTTTTTAGTGCCCTCTCTAGTTATCAAGGTATTAACCTTCTCAACCTCAACCTGATATAATTCCTCAACGGCCCTTTTTATATCTTTTTTAGTCGCCCTCCGATCCACTATGAAAACAATTTTGTTTTCCCTCTCAATGAGACGGCTTGTAATCTCAGTCATTAAGGGATATAGGATTACTTCGCTAGGATCCATAATTGACCACCCTCATTCAACTCAATTTTCTTTAACTCTTCAATGCTTGATCTAGTCCATATGGTTAATCTACCCGGATGGGTTCCGGGGGCAAGAAGCTCCGGGTTCAAATCCTTAACGCTTACAACATCAACGCCTGGAAAGTTTCTGGCAGCCTTAAATATGCCGTCATTCTTCGAAACAACTATTAATGGTCCAACAGCCATCTTAATTCTCCTGCCTCGCATCTTACCTTTACCGCTGCGAACCTTTTTGCTCTCCATAACCCTCTCAATATCCGGCCAAACCCCAAGGTTCACAAAAACATTCCTTAAGTCTCTCGCCCTCCTAATGCTCTCCAAATCATCAGCCACTACAAGCGGTAGATCCGGAACCCTTTCTACTATATGCCCTCTAGCTGCAACCATGTCCCTAGAGGCTGTTGCAGCTATAGCCGAAAACAGCGCCAAACGCCTCTCCTTCTTCGGAATCTTCTTATAAATCTTCTTCTCAGGTACTGGTGGATGAGCCAGACGTCCGCCAACGGTTCCCGGGGCAAAAGCCGCCCTACCAGTGTTTAAACGCGGAACCCTAGAAAGCCCATGTCCAGTGCCCCATGATTCAGCCGTCGTCCTTTTTCCAGCCATGGGATCCCTGCCTTTCGGCTGTAGCCTATGCGACTGGATTGCTACAACAGCCCGCTTTATCACATCCGGCCTAAACGGAGTCCTAAATACTTTTGGCAGCCGAATTCTCCCAACCTGTTTTCCTTCAAGATTAAAAACTCTGGCATAGGTTTTAGCCATCTAGGAAACCTCCATCCCTTTTAGACTCCCTGTTGCGATTCAGTGGATACGAATAGGATTTGCGGCGGGGCTTCACTAACCCTCTTAGGCGGGCGGGCTGGATACCTCAATCTTATAAGCCTCTTAGCCGGTCCAGGAACGCTTCCACTCAACAGTATGTATTCGCCTCTAACCAAGCCATAGCGTAGAAAACCGCCCTTAGGAGTAACCTCTCTCCCATCCTTCCCAATCTTTATTATACGCTTATTGAATTCAGTTCTCTGATGATATCCCATCTGCCCAGGCATTGGAACAGTATATATGATCCTTTTCATTCCCCAGGGTCCTAGAGTTCCAACTCCACGCACCTTTTTTCGGCTCTTGTGGGGAAGCCTCTTAATTCCCCATCTCTTTATGGGGCCCTGAAATCCTTTACCCTTCGTTATGGCTATGACATCAACATACTGCCCTTCCTTAAATACTTCTTCAGCCGATATAGTTTTGCCCAAAATCTTCTTCGCATACTCGAATTGCTCGCTTATCGTCCCCCCGCCGATCTTAATCTCCATTAAATCGGGCTTCTTCTTTGGAACCCCAGCCAATCTAGGTTGAGTTGCAGCTAAAACCCGGAATTCAACAATTTTATCCAAGGAATCCTCTATCTTCTTTAACCCCTCCTCAACATTAATCTCCTTCTTTGGAAGAGTCAGCAATCTTTCAAAGTCCTTTGGTATTGGAGTGGCCCAAACCTCAGTTAAGGTTTTGAGACCGTATTCGTCTTTAGTGTAGGCGCGGAGGGCTGCCACATACATTGGCGGGGCGTCGATCACGGTTACGGGCTTAACAACCTCCTTGCCGAAGTTTGGGGAGCCGGGTTCATCCTCAATAACCACCGTATAGGTCATTCCAGCCTTATAGCCGGCGAAACCAAGCAACACTGGTCCTTCTTCAACCTCCGGCCAATAGCGTATCCTACCTATGGGGCGTGAAGCCCTAGCCCTAGGTAAGTAGGCTAATGAACCTCTCTTTGGAGAGTGCTCCCTTACCACCGCTTAACCCCTTTTCCCAACCTTTAATCTTTCAACAAAATGAAAGAAATAGGTTATAAACCTTTTCTTTTTAGGATTTAAAGGGGTTGCGAGCTTGGAGTTTAGGATGGATAAGGGCTTATGGCTGAAGGGCTGCCTACATTGCCACAGCAAAAATTCAGACGGCTTCCTAGATCCTGAAGGTGTCGCCAGCTTCTATGAGAGTAGGGGCTATAGGCTTCTAGCTTTAACCGATCATGAGAAAATATCTGGGGTTAAAGGCTTTAACGGAGTATTTCAGTTTGGTGTTGAGGCTTCTAGGGGGAAATGCATGTTTGGTGCAAGCTATCACATCGTAGCCCTAGGAGTTGATGACGCAAAAATATTAGATGTTAAAGATCCCCAATTATTCATAGACCGAGTGAATGAGGAGGGTGGACTAACATTCATAGCGCATCCATACTGGTCAAACCTAACCCATGAAGACCTCACTCAGCTAGAGGGATATGTTGGAATAGAAGTATACAATACTGGATGCGATGTTGAAGTGGCTAAGGGCTATAGCACCGTTCATTGGGACTGCCTCTTATCATCGGGCAGGAAGATTTGGGGAATAGCGGTCGATGACTCCCATAGATATGTTATTCATCCATTGGATGCTGATGGCGGATGGATATGGCTTAACGTGGATGATCCGAGTCCGGAGGCTGCTTTAAAATCTATAAGAGAGGGGAAATTTTATTCAAGCATGGCTCCCAAAATAACCATGTTCATTCATACGCTTAGCTATCTTAAAATTGAATGCACGCCCATCCATCGCCTAGACATCATATCCTCTAATGGTAGAGGTCATTCAATATTGCTTGAAACCATAATGGAGTTGCTTAAGGATTGGTCTAATCCAAATAAGAGAAGGTTATGCGAAAGAATCCTAACCAGCCTAGAACATTCGGATGAGGGCTTAAAGCAGAAGATTTACCTAGAAACCGTTAAAGGAAGCAGACTCATGTTAGAGATAAATAAGGATGGAATTGTGGGATTGGAGGCGAAAATGAGCTTTAATTACCCCTATGTCAGAGTTGAATTAGCTGATGAAAACGGTAGGCGCGCTTGGATCAACCCCACATTTAACCTTTAATACCAAGATTGCAGTTTCTATCCAATATGAAGATTTAGGGTGAAGCCTCCTTGAACATGCCGGAAACTTTGTTAAGAAATAAGTTGAAGGATTTTCTTGAGGAAGACATTGGATTCGGCGACCTAACCACCGAACTGATGGTTCCGCCGGACACTAAAATACGCGCTCAAATAATAGTTAAAGAAAACGCGGTCATAGCCGGGCTTTCAGAGCTAAAAATAATATTCGAGGATATTGTCGGCGCAAAATTTAGACATCTGGTTAATGAAGGCGAGGAGGTTCCATCAAACACGGTTATCGCCGAAATAGAGGGGGATGGAAGGGCAATTCTCTCAGCTGAGCGAACCGCCCTGAACATTCTCTCACGCATGTGCGGCATAGCTACGGCTACAAGAAAACTCGTAAAAATCATTAAGAACGCTGGATTAAACGTGAAGATAGCTGCAACCAGAAAAACCGCTCCGGGGCTACGCTACTTTGATAAGAGGGCGGTCATTGTAGGCGGCGGCGACCCCCATCGCTTTAGGCTTGACGACCAAATACTGATAAAGGACAATCATATTGTTGTTGCTGGAGGCATCGGCGAAGCATTGAAAAAAGCATATGCTTCAGCGAGCTTCTCTAAAAAAATTGAAGTTGAAGCTAAAACGTTGAATGAGGTTATTGAGGCGGCTAAATTGGGCGCCGACATAATCATGCTGGATAACATGACCGTTGAAGAAGCCAAGGAAACTATAGAAGCCTTAAAGAGGCTTGGGCTTCGGGATAAAGTTCTGATAGAAATATCTGGCGGAATAAACGAGGAGAACCTATTAGACTATGCTAGACTTAATCCAGACATAATTTCCGTTGGAAAAATAACGCATTCAGTTGATTCCATAAATGTAAGCCTCGAGGTCATTGAGGTCGAAAAATAAGGGCGAGGCTCAGCATCCTCAAGCATTCTCAGCGTTTTCCACAGCCTTCTTCACGGCTTCAAATACAATTGAGGAAGGAGCATCAGTTTTTATCCCCCTGCTGTGGAAATGGGTTTTAACGGCTTTAAATCCCATGCTCCTAATCTTTTCAATCACCTGATTTAAGGGCGGCGTAGGCAACTTCATTCTACCGCATATTTTATCAACAACGTAATAGGAGATTGGTGCATCAACCTCACATAAGACTAAAGACACCACCTTCTTCGCCTCCCTAGATAAATACTCAAACTTCCCTAGGTTTTCCCCAATTTTCCTACAATACTCGGCGTCAAGTATTTTTCCAACCCATAGGGGTCCAGCAAACTTTAGGTTTGACCCGCATTCCCTGCATTTTATCTCCGAACCCGATAGAAACATGCCTGAATGCACCTCTCTATGAAGGCATTTAGGGCAATGGAGAATGTAACCAATCTCCCCCAGAGATTCATCAGCCTTCCTGGCGCCATAGCTTATTACAGAATACAGCCTAACATAATGGTTTGTGCTGTGGCTAAAGAGGATTTTTATGCCAATCTCATGTTTAGCAGCCATAACCGCCAAGCAGCCGGCGAGAAGCCTTATCGCGATTTCATGACAGTATTCTGTCCTCAACGATTTTCCACCATATTTTCTTAGAGCAACTTTTGGATAAACCCCGCATAATGGCGCTAGGTCTGTTGCAGTTAACGCCAGCATCCCCCCATCCCTTAATGCCCTAACCGCGGAATCAATGAATGGGACTGGAGTGCCAAATGGATCTATATCTATGAAATCAAACCGCTTCTCCGACGAAGAGTTTCTGGAAAGAAATAGATTGGCATCCTCATTTGACACAAATACCCTATTCTCAAGACCATTCAATCGAACATTATATTGCGCAAGCTTATAGGCGTTCTTATTTATGTCATTGATGTAAACCTTGTCTACGCCGCTAACCTCCATTGCAAAGCGTATTCCCCTAACACCGCATCCAGTCAGCGGTTCTGAAACCCTCATCTCCCTGCCGACAATTTTCTGGTAAGATTGAAGAGCTAACACCGCTATGTCGCGGCATGTCTTCATCAGCGGATTATAGAAAACCGGGGCTCTGCAAGGCGCATAATCCCAAACTCCCCTCTTAAACGCCTCAAGCCTAGGTATAACAACTTTTACTAATCCCTCACGTATAGATTCCACCGGAAAATCAAAATCCAAGAACTAAAAACCTCCACCAGCATCAGCATTTCCCACATTTAAGGAATCAACCGCATCTCTTCCTCAATCTATTATGCCCCTAAGTAAAATTTATCTATAATCTTCTCCGGTTGCTTTTCACTTGAGAACTAAACTTTTATTACCCTAAAATTCCAATTTACTATTTGAATCTAATGGTGAGAGGCTCATTGAAGTTTAAGGAATTCGCTTGGAACGGGTTTTCAATAAATATTCCTGAAGACATGCGTCTAACGGTTGAAAGCGGAAACTTAAATTCAGGCTATCTTAGGTTAGAGAGAGAAAATCTTTCAATGGAAGTTAAGTGGGGTCGTTTTGATCCTAAAAAAGCTAAGCCTTTAGCCGAGGTAGCCAACTCGTTTCTTAAGGAAGTTAAAAAGAATATTGAAAAGGAAACTAAAAAGAAGATTGATTTAAAAGCTGAGACCTTGGAAAATAGATTTGTTTCCTCCCATAATGCCTATTCCATGGCTATTAAAGGCGGAGCCAACGACCTCCTCTACATATGGAACTGCAATGAAAGCGAAAGAATAATTTTGCTTCATTTCACATCGATTTTGCCAGAGAACGAAAGAATGGAAATAATAGAGAGAATCCTTGAATCCTTTAAATGTCATGATAGGAAAGAAGGGTTTATTCAATGGTCGGCGCTGAACATGCGTTTCATGCTTCCATCAACCTTCCTACTATCCGATAGAAGGATAGCTGTTGGCAGAACATACCTATTGTTTGAGGAACGTAAACTTTCCCCCCTCGCTGAGAAAGGCAGAAATCTAATAATCGAATATTTCTCGATGGCTAATCTACTCTTCGGCAGTAAATGCAGAAAACTTGAGGAATGGTTCCAAGAAAATTACTGGAAGGATCTAAAAAAACGCTACAAACATATTTCTTTTCAAAAAACCGATTTCAGAAGACTCATGAGGCATAACGTGCTTCATAAGCGTGGCATAAAAAACTCTGGGCTAATTTGGAGGAGAACCTCCCTATGTGAAAACTTCACTTGGTATTGCTCTAGATCAAACCGCATATATTCCGTGAGCTTCATATCATATGTTAGTAAACCGTTCTTCTTAAAGCGTGCAATAAATGAGGAAGAAGATGAAAAGATTCTGCAGACCTTCCTTTCTTCATTCCAATGTCACTCAAAAAGCAGAGAGAAGAAAACATAGCTTTATTTCACCATAGATTCAAGTTATGTGCCGACGGCTATCTTCTCCAGCTCCTCGCATCTAGACCTCAATATATGATAGAGTTCTCTTCTCAAGTCTTCGCCAGTCATATTTGATTCTCTGAGAAGTCTAAGCCTCTTTGCAAGCTCCGCATCCCCGAGAAAATGCACCCATATCTCGAAGTCTCCTCTCGACATATGAAATTCTATTGATTTTGAGTCGATTTCCCTTATCTTCTCTGAAAAATCCTTTAAATTGCTGGAGGATATTCCTAACGGCTTACCTATCCCCCTATAAAATCTGAATTCCTTATTCTCCGGCACTAGGGCTAAAATTTTCTTTGCCTTCTCCGAATCTATTTTCGGTAATCCTAAAATCTCCCTCCCTAGAGAAGTTATCGCATATAAACCTCTTCCAGCTGATTCTACATAGCCTCTTCTTCTCATGTTTATTAAATGCATGTTAACGCTCTGCGCCTTTAAGCCAGTTTCTTTTGCCATATCTCTTACACTTAATGGTTTATTCCTCCTCCACAATAAGTTCAGTAATTCAATTTTTGTTCCGCTAAGTTGCTTCATTATTGGTCACACGTATTTAAGATGTGGAGGAACTTAAATCTCTTTTTGAAAGCAACAATTTTCCCCTTTTACCTTTTGTAATTAAATGTTCAAAATTGCGAAAGCAATATTAAGGGTTGCACGACATGTTTTAAGCAATTGCATCGAGACGTAGAAACCCATTCCAATTGGGAGATGCAAATAATCTTAACCGACAGAAAGATGAAAAATAGATGAGTAGGAAAAGCCTATGAAAATCGCCTTCTTTGTTTATGAGTTTCCGCCTAAAATCATCGGCGGCCTCGGAGTATATGCCATGGAGGTTACCAAGCGATTTATCTTATCTGGCCATGAGGTTTCAGTCTTCACAATGAATGATGATGAGGGTTCTCTGCCGCATAGGGAGATGTGGAGGGGTGTTGAAGTATATCGGCCGATGCATATAGACATATCTGATTCATTACCCCACATAATTGCAGATGACATCAAGAAGTGGGGTAGGGGAATAAGCTTATTCTCAAAGGTTCTCTCATATAACATTTTAAGCGCCCACGAGTTTATTCACGAAGTAGTGCAAAAATATGGGTTAAAATACGACCTTGTCGTAGTCCATGACTGGCTTTCAGTAATCTCCGCGATAGCCATAAAAAAGGAATTAAAGCTGCCATTCATTTTCCACATACATTCAACTGAAAAAGGAAGAACCTTAGGCAATGGATCCGAAATAATTCATGGCGTCGAGCAGAAAGGCGGGAAGGACTCCGACAAAATCATCACCGTTTCACATGCAATGAAAAATGAATTGAAAAGCATGGGGCTCCAGAACGAAAAAATTGAAGTCTGCTACAATGGCGTTGACGCCGATAAGTATGATCCGAAAAAAGTTGATCCGGAAAAAATTTCGAATTTGAAAAGATTTTATGGCGTGAATGAAGACGAATCCCTCTTACTCTATTTAGGGAGACTTGTCCCGGTTAAGGGGGTTGATAGACTCATAATGGCTATGAGCCGAGTAGTTAAAGAGCTTCCGAAAACGAAGCTCCTAGTTGTCGGCGTCGGCGCAATGGAGCAGTATCTCAGGGCGCTGATCCACAGATTTAATCTCCAAAATAATGTGAAGATATGCCCAAGATTCCTGACAGAAGAGGAGAAAATGGTTTATTATGCCTCATGCGATCTCGCAGTTTTCCCAAGCCTATATGAACCCTTCGGAATAGTTGCGCTAGAAGCCATGAGCATGGGTAAACCCGTCGTTGTGGGCGCTAGGGGAGTAAGCGGAATGAGGGAAACAGTTGTGCCTGAAGGCCCCGCCCAATGCGGCTTCCACACGAATCCCCATGACCTA
>CAYNMB010000047.1:0-3381 GCA_964398235.1 uncultured Candidatus Bathyarchaeia archaeon
GATTTCTGCTTCAAAATAAGAAGATTGAATAAAACAGTTTAGAGATTTCAACCTAATATACGCAAACTCCTTTTCTATAAAAATTGAGAGAAAGAAAAGGAAGCTGCATCTTTATCATATTTCGTCAATTCTTACTTCTCTATTTAATTTAGCCGATTTATATGCCATGTCGATGATTTGCATGACTTTTAAGCCTTCTTCACCAGAGGTTTTGGGAGACGTGTCTTCTAAGCATGCTTTAACAAAATCGCTTATTAACAATCCATTTATAGCCACCATTGAGAGACGTCCTAAATCATACGACAGAGACAGAACTCTTCCATTTTCTTCACCAAAGTAAGTGAAGGAGCCAAACCTGGTGAGTCTTAATCCGCCTTTGGAGCCGAAGATAAGTGCTTCTTGAGACGGTTCTACGTTGGTGGCCCACGCGGTTTCAAAAGATGCAACTAAACCATTATTAAACCTAACGAAAACTGATGAATGCTCTTCCACATCATATTTTGTTTCAATCTTATATTGCCCGTTAATACCTCTAAAAGTCATAGCGCTTACTGAAAGCGGTTGCGAACCTCCAATCAAATATAATAAAGCGTCAATATCATAACAGCCAATGTCAATTAATGCTCCTCCACCAGCCCTAGCAGAATCTAGGAACCATTTAGATGACTTCAAGATATCTATGCCGGGCCTTCCTCTTCGGCGAAGGGTGACAAATCTAGCGTAATAAATCTGACCAAGTTTTCCGTCGGAAATGTATTGTTTGGCTAACTCGATCTGAGGAGTTACTCTTCGCCTAGAACTACAGATACCAAGTTTCACGCCGGCTTTCTTGCATTCTTCAACCATTTTAGCGGCTTCTTTAGAGTTTAGGGCCATTGGTTTCTCACATAAGACATGCTTTCCAGCCGAGGCTGCTTCACATGTTATCTCAGCATGATTGAATGGAGGCGTTGCAACAATAACTCCATCTATTTCATCCAGGTCTAAAAGATCATGGTAGTCGGTGAAACATTTTTCAATCTTGAATTTTTCCGCCGCTAATTTAAGCGCCTCTTCTTTTATATCAGCTATCGCTATTGCTCTAACGTTTTCTTGATTTGCAATCGCTTGGAGATGGTAGTTACCTATGACGCCAACGCCAATTACACCAAAATTAAAAATCTTATCCATTCGGTTACACCTCATATCTAAATACGCAATATTTGAGTTCTATACTGCAGAAGACAAAAATAAATATTTTTTAAATTAAAATTAATTCTGGGGAAACATATGGCGAAAATAAAAATAGCTTTACAACTCTATTCTGTTCGGAAAGATTGCGCCCATGACTTAAAAGGGACCCTGGAAGCCGTGGCAAAGATGGGTTATGATGGAGTTGAATTTGCTGGATATTATGGACGAACCGCTGAGGAACTAAGGAAAATACTTGATGATTTAGGGCTCCAGGTGGCAGGAACCCATATACATATAGATACATTAATGGGAGAAAAACTCAAAGAGACCATAGAATTTAACCGCATATTAGGTAATAAATATCTAATAGTTCCCTCACTTCCCGAGAAAATGAGAAAAACTAAGGCAGATTGGCTTAAAGCCGCTGAAATTATGAATGAAATAGCTGATAAGTTAAAGCCTGAAGAAATGCGTGTAGGATATCACAATCATGCCATTGAGTTTAAGCCAATAAATGGGGAAATTCCGTGGTACATCTTTTTTGACGCAACCAAACCTGAAGTTATAATGCAACTGGATACAGGAAACGCAATGATGGGCGGCATAAGCGCGGATGAAGTACTAAACATAATTAAGCGTTATCCTAAAAGAGCTACAACAGTACATCTCAAGGAATATTCATCAAAAAATGAAAAGGCGATACTTGGCGAAGGCGAGATGAAGTGGAAGGAATTCATAAACCTCTGTGAAACTGTAGGCGGTACTGAATGGTACATAATTGAGCAAGAATCATATCCCTATCCGCCGCTTGAATGCGCAAAAAGATGCCTCGAGAACCTTAAGGCAATGTTGTAGCACATATCTGAATCAGGAATCAAAATACGGTGATTTCTCCTCAATTTATTTATTGACTATTTTAACTAAAAAGAGGGAGAAGAAGCGATTATCTAAAATGTTTGGCCATTTCCTCGTTCTCTGGAATTGATAAAAGATCATCTATTGTTTTTTCAACCTGCTTGGTGGATTTGGTTCTGGCATCTACTATTAACCAGTCAAAAAGAAGGTCTCTACCGCCCTCTAGGAAGGTTTCAAGCGCCCACTCCATCCTCATCATCCTCGGATAAATCACGTATTTCATTATGCGTCTAGGCAAACCGCTTACTGGAATTCTATGAATTCTTTTTCCATCGATCTCAACTGGAATTTCAACGGCCACATCATCCGGAATCCCATTAATGGTTCCCTTATTTAAGACATTCACTTGATACGTATTCTTCTTATCATTTGTAATGGAGTCAATTATTGGTACAACTGATTCTGCGCTCATTTTTGGAGGCAAAAGACTTGTTAATGGAGTTTTCTTATCGCGTATGGCCTCAATGCACCTGTTGAGCCGCTTCTCGTGGCCTTCTAGATACATTCTCCAACCGATTTCCGAGTCGGGTCCACCCGCTGGCCCAAACCAATGCTTCTTTGTTCTTAAATTCCAATGATATTTCCATGTACCGCTCCTTACAGTATCTCCAACTGGGAACAAGCCATATCTCTGATACATATCTATTGCCGCGGGCGACATCTGTATATCAAAGGGGCTTTTTTGTCTTCTTCTCCACCTTCTCCAATACTTTTCAGCCTCTTTTTTAATCCACTCGTCTATAAGTGGATAAGCATCTTCATCATTATAGAGGAACCTGGTAAGCCAGATCAAATGATTGAAGCCTATCGCCTCAAATTTAACCTTTTTTGGATCCAATCCTATGGTTTCTGCTATTTCACGGTATCCTAAGTGTCCATGACATAGCCCTATTACGTTAATCTTGGTTTCTCTGGAGAGAAGGGTTGTACCCTCAAAAACGGGATTTGCAAGCAAAAGCAACCAAGCATCTGGGCTTAAATCTTCCATAGCCCTAGCAACATCCATCATTAGCTTAAATTGATAATATCCCCAAATAGTATGGTAGTCAGAAACCATGTTCCACTCAACACTATTAATGCCTCTATAATATCCATGTTTTTCAGAAATGGATCGCATTTTCTCATAATATTGATGCCCGCCGGCCATAGCCGTATTTATTACAAAATCCGCATCTTTAACTGCTTTGCGCAAATCCATGGTTCTCCTGAACTTTAAGTCAGCTTTAACTTCAGAAACATATCTTCTTGCAAAGCTGTATATTAGGTCTAAACGCTCTTTATTTATATCCATAA
>CAYNMB010000047.1:3481-9357 GCA_964398235.1 uncultured Candidatus Bathyarchaeia archaeon
TATCTTCTTGCAAAGCTGTATATTAGGTCTAAACGCTCTTTATTTATATCCATAAGCACAATAGTGCTACCGCGTAGTCCCTCTGTTAGTGAAAGATCCCGTATTAAAGTAGCGGACCAAGCAATGCTTCCAGCGCCTATCACGCTTATTTTAACCCTAGTCAAAGAATTCTTCCTCCCTTCACCCCTCGTGTGAGAGAGCTAATTTAACGTTCACATTACAAGAATTATTTAACTTTTTACCTTTTGCCTTAATATAATGAGATTGGATGATTTACTTGTATCATCCTTCCCTTTTTGCGTCAAACATTTTTTGGCTAAAAAGTTTCGTAGCGAATACTTTATCTTAGATGTAGGAAAAAGTCTTCTTTATGAAAGCGCTTCAAATTCTTAAGGCAATCACTGAAATAGAATCTCCTTCAGGAAGGGAGGAAAAACTAGCGAAATATATTCTTAACTATTTGAATGATTTAGGTCACGATGCATTTATGGAAGCCTTAAACGTTCTTCTTTATCCGGAAAAAGATTTTATTGTGGCAACACATTTGGACACATTTAAGGTTTTAATGCCCTTCTCATTTGATGGAAAATATGCTTATGGAACCGGGGTTTGCGACGCAAAGGCCAGCATAGCTTCCATTATTTTAGCCTTAGAGAAAATCGGTGAGCCTAATTTTGGAGTAGCCTTCTTCTATGATGAAGAAGAAAATGGTCAGGGTTCAGAAATTTTCTGTAGAAAATATAAGCCTAAAGAAGCTTTAGTTATGGAGCCAACAAACTTAACAATAGCAAATGTTCAGTATGGTGGATTAGAACTTTTGATAGAAGTTGGTGGAGTTGCCTCTCATGGAGCAACCCCGGAGAAGGGAGAAAACGCTATAGAAAAATGTGTTGAAATCATAAATCGTCTTAAAGAACTTAAAGAGGCAATTGTTTCAGTCCAGTTCATAAATGGAGGAAAAAAAGATGACTTTGCTATCCCAGATTCTTGTGAAATGCGTGTTGAAATGATGTTTAAACCAAATGTAAAAGCTGAAAAAATTTTGGAGAAAGTTAGTCAGCTGTGCTTTAACAAAGCAAAAATTTTTGTGAAAGAGATTTATGATGGATTTATAAGTGGGGAAGTAACTAAGCTGGTTGAGCAAGCCATAACACTGACAGATCTAGAAGTAAAATTCTCGGAAATGCCGTCATGGAATGACTCCATAAACTTGCGCGAACTCGCCAATTGTGACACCGTAGTATTTGGTCCTGGAGAGCTATATTTATGTCACACTAAAAATGAGCGGGTGAAACTTAGGGACATAGAGATAGCTTCTGAAATCTTAGTTAAGTTAAATAAATTGTTGTGATTTTGTTGGTTTCAATAGCGCTTAACACTATTTTTGCAATCGTAGCGGACGCTTCCCTTTTTAATAACCATAACTTTTTATAGTCGGAACTTTAATTTAGCCTTTTTAATAGCGGTGCAGAGCATGATGGGCGAATCTCTCGCAATCTTATCGGCGCTACTGCAAGCCATTTCAACCGTGCTTTCAGCTGAGGCTCTTAAAAAAGTTGATCCAATTTGGTCAAATGCTATTAAGAGTTTGGCGGCGGCCGTAGTTATGTTTCCCATAGTTGCAGTAACCGGGGATTTAGTTAACCTCACTAATGTGAGATTCGACGCATTATTTTTGGTTATTTTAGCGGCTATAGTTGGATTTGGGTTTGGCGATACATTTCTTTTTAAAAGTATTGTTTTAATAGGGGTTTCTAAAGCCTACACGATTAGTTTTACTTCCCCATTATTTACAATGATATTGGC
The DNA here is from genome assembly GCA_964398235.1 of uncultured Candidatus Bathyarchaeia archaeon. GTDB lineage: Archaea > Thermoproteota > Bathyarchaeia > Bathyarchaeales > DTEX01 > DTEX01. The sequence goes on from CAYNMB010000047.1 coordinate 5,288, forward strand.
AGTAATTTTTCTTAACGAACCTTTTTTACTAAAATACTTGGTTGGAACACTGCTCATAGTTGTGAGCCTAGCTATCATTTCGTTGGAGTTAGAGAAGGAGAAGGGACAAAAGGATATTGATTTTAAGGGAATCATGACCGCTATTGCCGCGGCAATTTCTTGGGCTGTGGGAACAATCCTCGTCACATTGGGATTAAGAAACATCAGCGTTTTATTAGCTAATGCCATACGTTTCCCTATTTTAGCCTTTTTCCTCCTTATTATTTCAAAACCGAGGGAAAAAAGAGAAGTTACTAGAAGAGACCTCCTACTTCTTTCAGCATCCGGTGTTATAGGCATGGTTTTTGGAGGGATAACCTTTCTTCTAAGCATACAGTTAATAGGAGCGTCAAGAGCCTCTCCATTAAATGCTTCATCTCCAGTATTAGCGTCACTAATGTCTAGAGCATTTTTGAGGGAGAAGGTTACAGTTCGTCTAATTCTGTCGGCCATTCTTATATCTATTGGAATTTACTTTCTTGTTTGACCAAGTTTTAATGCCGACTAGAAACATTACCCTCTCGTTTTGATTTCTCATAAGTTCAAAATTAAGACTCTTACGGCCATGTAATATCAAGATAACTTAGTTCTGTTACTCAAAGCTTTTATTCCTAGAAACGTCTCCACCCCATATGTCTGGCGGAGAATACTGGCGGTGGAAGGATAGCTCTAGGTTTTACAGATAGCTTACCATCGGAAATCATCTCATAATCTCCATTACGGATACACCAGTCAATAAGTGTTTCGCGCATCTCTTTCACGATGTCGGGATTATCCAAGGCTACATTTATCAGTTCACCATCCGGTTTACGGATATCATAAAGCTCTTCGACACCCATTATCTCCGAGTAGACGTACTTCCATTCACTCGTGTATACCATGGCTTTCTGACCTACCGCATATGTATATGAAACATAGAATCTTCTCCCTGGAGCCTTTGGATCCTCCAAGATTGGTGTTAAATCCATTCCATCAATTCCTTTAGGAATAGGCATGTTGAGGAGAGAACAGAGGGTTGGCAGAATATCTTGCAGACCGACAAGCTGGCAACGATGATTATCCTTATTTTCATCAGTCAAGCCGGGAACGAACCATATCATAGGCACCTTCACAACTCCATTAAACATACATCTCTTAAAGAATCGGCCGAAATCTCCAAGCAGATCACCATGGTCGGAAGTATAGATGATTATCGTATTATCTATGAGATTGCTTTCCTCCAAGAAATCTAGAATTCTGCCTATCATCATGTCTTGAAGCGTAACCAGGCTACAATAATGCGACCTCGCTAGCTGGACGGCTTGAGGAGAAAGCCAATCCCAACCATAGATTCTACGTCGGAGCACAAGTTCTGGGTCACGTCCCTCTAAGATTTCCTCATTATCCCAGCCTCCCAACGGTTCAGGGGTTTTCCTAGGATCATAGAGTGCATGGTAGGGTTTAGGGGGGTCATATGGCGGGTGCGGCTTACAAAAAGAGGCCCACAATAGAAAGGGTTGATCTTTCTTTTCTACTAGATGCCTTTTAATGATGGCTATTGAGCGTTTGGCAACCCAGGCATCTCTGTAATACTCTAAAGGTAAGGGTGAGATAGCAGCTCTCACATCATTGTTTCCAATACCGTGGGCTCTCTCGTATCCACCCCAATCTGTCCTTCTTAAGTAGTCATGATAATCTTCAAGGCCCCATAGCTCGCCCTTAGGATCGAACTTAGCTATAATACGGCCCTCCTCATCTAATTCTGCATACTGGAAGCCATGAAGTAGCCTCGGTTGCCCCGGAGGAGAATATGGAACGTAATGCAATTTTCCAATGGCATATGTCGCATAGCCTTGATTAGCGAATATTTCAGCGAGTTTAGGTTGATCTTCTCTGATGCGGCCATTATTACTTTTACTTCCAGTACATTTATGCGGATAATTGCCGGTTGTTATGCTAGCGCGAGCGGGCACACATATGGGGTTTGGTGTGAAGCAATTTATGAAGGTTACACTCCTCCGTAGAAGCTTGCTTAAATTAGGCGTTTTAACCATATGAGCTAAAGCGAATGAGGGAAGCCATGGAGCGTTACATCCTAAAGCATCATACCTCAGCTGATCAGCAGTTATCAACAGAATATTATAGTCGCGAATGGAATTTCTCCCCATTTTAAGATTGCCTCCGTTCTAGCGCGCAGACTTCTAGAAAAGAAATATGCGTGTCCGACTTTTAAGATTTTTACCTTCCATTCATTTCTGAGCGGTTTGCTCTTATGAGCGTCTCAAAGAACTATTTGGGAAACCGCTAGGATAAAGCTAAGTCTAACCATGTGGCTCTCATATGGAAAGCGCGCCAGATCTAAAATCTAATAGTATATGTCTATTTCCAGCATAATTCAGGTTTCCTTAGCCACTCGTGCACGCTTCTATGGAAACTAGCATGGTTTAAAGAAAAATCTTATATTTTTTGGTTTATTTTGTTACGTGATACTTGAATTAGGTGAGGGAAACAGAATGTGCGGTCACGATGAGACATTAATGCTACCTAACTCCAAATGGAGGGTGCATGATGAAAAGAGACCTCTACCAAGAATCGTCACTCCAGGCACGTGCAGTACTCAAGATAAGCCCGGTCGACCTCCATCGGACGCAATTATTCTCTTTGACGGTAAGGATACGTCAAAGTGGATAGGATGTGATGGGGGGCCAGTCCGATGGAAAGTTGAAAACGGAGCCTTGATAGTAGAACCGGGGACTGGCGATATCCAAACCAAACAACACTTCGGAGACTGCCAACTACACATCGAATGGGCTGTACCTGTAGAGGTGAAGGGAAAAGGCCAAGGTCGCGGTAATAGCGGTGTTTTCTTGATGGGTAGATATGAGGTCCAGATTCTCGATGGATATAATAATATAACCTACGCAGACGGCATGACAGCCGCTATATATGGTCAGTATCCACCATTAGTTAATGCGTGCCGTAAGCCGGGTGAGTGGCAAACCTATGATATATTTTTCGTAGCACCACGCTTCGAAGGAGAGAAACTCATCAGCCCAGCCTACATGACTGTAGTCCATAACGGCGTTTTAGTTCACCACCACGTAGAACTCCTAGGACAAACAGTCCATAGAAGACTACCTTCGTACAAGCCTCATCCTCCCAAAGGTCCTGTAAGGCTCCAAGACCACGGATCTCCAGTCCGTTTCCGCAATATCTGGATTCGCGAGCTTAAAGGTTATGATGAATAGTGCGAAAATATCTGTTCACGGGTTCAAGCAGATCTCTATGGTTACTTCTTTAAGCAATACAGAAAAAAAGTGCAGATTATGTAATAAAAGATAATGTAACTGAAACTTTGGAAGATGAAGTTGATAAATCCTGTGCAATCGAGACGCTTCGTCGCTTCAAAGATATTGATGAAGAAGAAAAACCCTACCACCTAGAAAATGGAAGTGTAAAGTCTGCGAGATTAAAGAAATATACAAAATTTAAAATTTTGTTCTTATAGATAGACTCTGAGATAGCTGAAGGGCAACGTTCAGTTGTAAGTGGTTGATGAACTGACCAATTCTCCCAAACCACAACACGGATAAAAACAGCGGATGCAAGCAGTATTATCTTCGCCCGCACAGAACCGATGAGAGACGCCGGCTAAAGGGCAAAGGTGTTACCCTCCTATCACAGCTTTCTCGGTCTAAAGACATTGCACGGGAACCGGGGCGCTATGCTCTAGGTGAGTGGCCTCAGCCTTAAACGCTGAGGGGTCAAGTCCTCTCTCCCGTGCAGGAGTATTTGTGGTGTTTCCTTCGTCGCTTTCCATGGAAGTGCAACTGAAGGGTGCCTAGACGCGGAGCCATAGCGTCCCAAGATGCGGGCATATGGACACGTGCACTCAATAAATGAAAGAATGAAAAGGCAGAACCTGTACCATGTCCGGAAATCGACTTCACCATAAGATGTCGCGGATCAACTTTCCATGTTTCCTATGACCGAGGCGAAACTTGGGAAGGCCCTTACAAACTTCCATTCTTTGAAAACTGGGAGTTAACTGC
>CAYNMB010000048.1:0-1745 GCA_964398235.1 uncultured Candidatus Bathyarchaeia archaeon
AAAAGTTAAATTATTGTTTTTGGCTGGTATGTTAATAAACATGGAGCTTCTTTATCTCAGAGGTTCCTATGAGCAAGCGGTAACCAAAATAAGCTCCTGTTTCCTCGATCTTAAGTTTAGCAAGCATGTAGCTTAACATAGATTCGGCGCCTTGATTTAAATTCAAGCCACATGGAGTTATTCCATCGTAGCATCTACCAGTTTTTTCATCATAAATTTTTAATCCAGCGGAGTTTTTGCCAAGGAACCATCTCATGGCAATCCTAGCTATTTCTAGATATTTTCTTTCATCCGTAATCTTGAAAGCGTCGAGGGCAGCCTCAACCATGCCTCCAGCCTCTACGGGTTGCTGGTCATATAGGGCCTTAGATCCGCCGCGGACGTACCATCCGCGGTTACCTATAGGCCAGAAAATTCCGTTCGTCACAGTAGATTTGCATAGGAAATCAAAGGAGTCTATCGCTATATCTAGGAACTTCTCTCTCCCAGTTATATCATATGCTAGGAACATTGCTTGAGGTAGTCTAGCATTTTCATAGGTCATTGAATTTTCAAACCATTTCCATGAATCATCGGAAACCCTTTCGTATAGATCCGCTATTTTTTGAGCTAATTTTTCCACAAAATTGCTTATGGCTTCTTTGTTGTCTGCTATGGGATAATATTCATGAAGCGCTAATATGGTGAAGGCTATTCCTCTAGGTGCGTTAAGTTTCTTAATAGCCTTGAGCGAATTATCTAATAGCTCCTTTGCCAGTAATCTGAGGTCGTCAGGAATATGTGAGGCGTAGAGAGCCGCGCATCCCCATAGGGATCTTCCATAGGTGTCTTCACTTAAATCCCATTTTCTGGATCTATCATAGCTCAGCTTGTTGTAGAATAGCCCGTCTTTTCTATGCATGTAATGTAGGAAACTTAAGTATATTTTTGCTAGGCGTATGGATGAGTCTAAGCCATATAGATCATAGTGTTTGGCTACTACAATGAGGGCTCTGGCATTATCGTCAGTAGAGTATCCCAGCCTTCTATCCGGAACCGAATATTTGGAATGCTGGAAAAGCCCAACGTCATCAGTAGATTCTCTGAGATTCTTCAGCATAAGCTGGAATGACATCATGTTTCTCCCCTCCCTTTAGGGAGACCTCAAGGAATATCGCTAAGAGATTTTTTGCTATATTCTCCCATTTAAACCTTAAGCCGTATTTCAGTGCCCTAGCCTCTATTTCAGCTCGAAACTCTGGGTTCTTAGCAAGTTTTATGATGGCTTCAGCTATAGAGTCTGAATCCTTAAATTTGCATAGTAATCCCCGACCATCAGCCAGTAGATCTCTAGCATGTACGAATGGCGTTGAGACTATAGCCTTTCCATAAGTTAATGCATGTGCAAGAAAACCGCTGGAGGCCTGCAATTTATTAGTATATGGTATGACTATTGCATCGCTGGCCACTAAGTATTGAATGTATTCTTTTTTCTCCGGGAAAGTTTTTATAAACAATACTTGATCCCTTACATTTAGCTTATCAACAAGTTTAACAAGTTTCTCGTAGTATGAGTCGCCGTAAATTTTCCTTCGTTTTGGATGCGTTTCTCCGACTATCAGGTATAGAATGTTATTTACATGTTTCCTGATTTTGGGTAATGCTTTAATAGCGTATTCTATTCCTTTGTTGGGACTTAGAAATCCTATGGTTGACATCACAAAGCGGTCGGAAATACCTAGTTTAGCCCTAATATGATCTCTTTC
>CAYNMB010000048.1:1845-3271 GCA_964398235.1 uncultured Candidatus Bathyarchaeia archaeon
CTTCCCCCAAAAATGCCATATTCATGCTGTATAAAAACTATGTCAGCGTCTTCAGAATTTATGTATTCCGCGGCCTCCAAATAGTCTTGTCTTCTATCCCTCCTTATTACGAGCTCAACATCGCTGGGATACCTTGAGTTCTCTATGTCTTGATCTACAGCTACAACTCCAACTCTAACACCCTTATTCTCTAATGCTCTAGTAAGGTCACTAGCATATTCTGCTATGCCACATTGGGCGGGAACATATGTACTGACAATGTATACTTTCATGAACATCACCTCCCCTTTGATGAAGATATCAAATGCTCTCAAAGATTCTAAGATTCACAACATGCAAATCCGAAGATGATACATGTGTAGAGGAAGTTTCGTTCTAGGAAATAGCCAGATATATCTAAGCATATTAGATAAAATAATTCTTACTTTTAAACTTATCTCTCAATATTCAAAACTCCATATTGAACAACATATTTCCAACGCATTTAGTTCCTGCCCTTATAAAGCATTAAAATTTATATTATATGGAAACAATTTTTAAGACACAAAAGATGAATGGAGGGAAATGGCTTTATGGGTGTTATAGTAACTGGTGGATGTGGTTTTATAGGAAGCAACCTTGTTGAGAGGCTTGTTGAAGAAGGATATGAAGTAGCGGTTTTTGATAATCTAAGTACAGGTAACCTAAAGAATATTGAAGGATTAGATGTAAAATTTTTCAAAGAGCCCTATGAAAAAATTCCTTTTTTGATACGTGACGTGGATTTAATTTTCCATTTGGGAATACCTTCCTCCTCCCCCATGTATAAGAGGGATCCATATCTTGTTGGTAAGGCAGTAAATGACGCGATAACCATTCTCGAATATGCTAAGAAACATGACTGTAAAATTGTATACGCAAGTACTAGTAGCCTCTACAATGGCAATCCAACCCCCTACAGAGAGGATATGCCAATATACGTTACTGACTATTATACTGAATGCAGATATGCAATTGAAAGACTGGCAAAACTATATAACTTGCTTTTCAACGTTAAGTCTGTTGGTCTAAGGTTATTCAGCGTTTATGGGCCTAAAGAGAAATATAAGGGCGAATACGCCAACATTGTCTCACAGTTTCTTTGGTCAATACAGCGTGATGAACCTCCAGTAATATTTGGAGATGGGACTCAAACACGAGATTTCATCTACGTGAAGGATGTGGTTGAAGCATTCATGCTTGCCGCTGAGAAAGAATTTGACTACGAAATCTTTAACGTTGGAACAGGCGTGGCGCACAGCTTCAATGAAGTAGTAGATTTGATTAATCGATTATTGGGTAAAGACGTAAAACCAGTTTACAAACCTAATCCAATCAAAAATTATGTCTACCACACATTAGCGGATACAACAAAAGCCGAGAAAATCCTTGGATTCAAAGCCAAAGT
>CAYNMB010000048.1:3371-6372 GCA_964398235.1 uncultured Candidatus Bathyarchaeia archaeon
GGTATATAGTCGCCAAAACGTTTTCTTGCTTCAACTAGTCGCTCAGCTTGCTGATTCAATATTTGGAAGAGCTCCGCAGGCGCATCCGAAACCTTATTCTTCCAAAAGCTTTTTACACGTTCAATTTTACGTAGGTTTTCCGGTACGCGTATAGTGAACTGCTTCCTATAATCCTCTACAGTATATTCTTTGCTTAGAACTTCGCTAAATAATCTGGCCAAGTCCTCATATATTGGAATTAATCCCGTAGGTGTTTTAATAGCTCCTACATCACCATGTACGCGTAGCTCTATCCACTTTATCCACACATGCTTATCGCGGCGACTATTTAGAAAAACTCCGGTCTTCAAGTCGCGTAGAAAATAGTTGACTCCAAAAACTAAGGGAGGCTTTTTGAGTTTCCTGCCAAACTCTAGGTAATTCCTAATATATTGACCTAGCGGTATTGAGATAAAATCCTGATTGCTCATCACATTTATCTCATATTTTCCCTGCTCTTCGGTTATAGCGAATGTTGTTTCAGTTTCAAGTGAGGCTCCATAAGCTATGATGCCATGCTCCCAGCTGTATCCCTGCTGTACAGGCACATAAGCCCTATAATCACGGCCACCGTAAAACATCGCGCTTATCTCTACCCCAAGAGGATTATCCAAGTTTGGATCGCAGTTGGGTAATGCTTTAAGAGAAATCGTGTAGCGAGCGTTCTCGCTGGCTGGTGGGATTTCCTTTCCATCTGAGTTTACCTTTCCCTTATACCATCTTCCTGAAAAGTTTATTCCCTCGCTTGGTAACTCGCAGCCCATCTCAAGCCACCAAGGTCTTGCATCTTTAACTAAAACATTGGTGAATATTATTTCATTTGGGCTATTTAGCACATGATAAGTGAGAGGATCATCCTGCGGATTGACGCCTTTAAGAATTCCAAGTATTCCCACTTCGGGATTTACAGCACGGCAGACTCCGTCAATATTGCGGAAATATGCTATATCATCAGCCAATATAGTTTCTCCAGGAAGCATTGCTGTCGATGTTTTTCCGCAAGCGCTTGGAAAAGCGCCCGCAATATAAGTCTTGCGTCCACCTGGTCCATTCACACCCATTATCATAAAGTGCTCTGCAAGCCATCCTTCTCTATGCGCCTTTCGAATTGCGAGGCGAAGAGCAAGTTTCTTAAAACCTAGGGAGTTTCCAGCATACTGGGTATTGACGCTATAAATAGTGTTTGTCACATAGTCGATGTAAATGCGCTTTTTTTCTGGCTCCGCACTAATCATTCTTTCATTCAATTTTCCACATGAATGTAGGGTCTTAAAGATCTCGGTATTTGAATCTGCTTCAAGGAATGTTTCATAGCCGCTTCGATAAAGAAGGCTTGCGGAGTGGGCTACATACCATGAATCAGTACACTCTACACATGGGATAGTGAAAACTGATTTTGGTGGACCGAGTATTAGAAAGCGGACGATCATGGTCCTTCCGGTCATTGAACCTCGAAGCAAATCAAAAATCTCCTTCAATCCTTCATCCCTATCAATCTGGTTTATGGCGGGATCTAGACGGTCTCCCTTAGGAACTAAGAACTTGGTTGCCTGACGATCTCTTCCCTGATCATAAATCCCATCAAAGTGAAATGTGTGGCCAGGTATAGCTAATGCTGCGCTTTCCTCTCCGCTGGCAATAGCCATATGCTTGATGTAAGCTATTTCATCAGGAGTGTCGCTACAAATGAAAATTTCTTTTGGGTTACATAATTCAGCCGCTTCGGCAATAAATTTATGAATTTCTACGCTTGATATTGCGCGTATTTTTTCATAATTTTCATGATCCATTCTACGCTTCAGTAGGTCAAGATACGGATTTCTCTCAGCCATTTCACTTATATGCCTTCTTTCCCCTCTTTCTTTTTTTCTCTTCAGGTTATACATTTCGATGCCTTCACCGGGCCTACTGATTCCTCAAATATTTCCTCAATAAGCTGTATGTGGATGCATATAAGTTTTACTCAAATCGATAAATAAGTACGAAATTCGTAAAAATACGCTAACATACAACCTAATAAATAATCAAAAATAGGCTTTCCATAAAGGCTTTTCCTTTTACTCGATTTCATTTTTATGTAGCTCAATAACAATTTGTTTACGGAGTTACTACAGCAACTTTTACCTCTTTAACACCTTTCTTGGTCATAAGCTCCTGAGCTAGGCTTCTTATCTTATTGGCTTTGCCGCTAACCGCAACTATTTCTAGGCATCTGTCTTCTTCTAAATGAATATGGGTTGTAGAGGAAATTATATCTCTAAATTTATGTTGAATATTAACTATTTCCTCTAGAAGATGCGGTTTTTCATGATGATATAGAAGGAGAACTGCGCCTGCTACTTGATCTTCCTCCCTATGCGTCCACTTAAACTCTGTTATAAATGTTCGTAGTGCGTCATGAACTGCTTTAGAGCGGTTTGTATAGCCTAAACTTTTCCAAGCTTCATCAAACTCTGTGACGAGGCTTGGTGGAAGTGAAACGCTAAAGCGTGTAACTTTCATTTTCTCCTTCATTCAGACACCAAGAATCATTTTCACTAATACAATTAAATAGAAGGAGGATATAACATCTTAAATTTTTTGATGATGTTAAAGATTATTTTCCTCTTTCTAATCGATTTCTGAATTTTGCAACTCGATTAGCAATGAGAGCTGCTACTGTTCCAGCCGGGATTCCCCCATCAATATTTACAACTGTAATGCCGAGGGAACATGCTTGAAGCATTGCCATTAATGCGCTAATGCCTTTTTCTCCAAAGCCATAGCCCATGGATGTGGGAACCGCAATAACCGGGACGTCGACTAGCCCGGCTACAACTGAGGGTAAGGCGCCTTCTCTTCCAGCAACAACTATGATTGCATCCACATCCCTACTAATCATTTCTTTAAGAGGGGAGAATAGCCTATGAAGTCCAGCTACGCCGACGTCGTAGGCTGTTAAGACTTCACATCCCATTTCCTC
>CAYNMB010000048.1:6472-9303 GCA_964398235.1 uncultured Candidatus Bathyarchaeia archaeon
GTTTTCAAAGATATTTCTATGAGGTCTTCGGCTCTTTTTCCCTCAGCGAGTATAATTTCCGGAATTCCACTTCTGTCCTCACGGTTCACATCAAGTTTGGCTAAGTTGGCAATCTCTTCGATAGCAAAGAGATTGATGGCTTTCTCTGCCTCTTCTATGGAAATCTGTCCCCTAACCAGTTTCTCTAATATTTCCCTCAACAATTTACTTTAAACCTCTGCAATCATGTATGCGTGTTTTTCCCATTATAATTCTGATCTGATAACTTTATATGTTATTTTTCTTTGTAAAAAAGGGAGGATGGAGATGTTGAATAGTAAGCGAGTTGTAGTTATAGATTGTCAAGTAGCTGGCATTTCCGGAGACATGTTTTTAGGCGCTTTACTTGATTTAGGCGCTGACAGGGGAAAAGTTGTAGATGCAATAAAATCCATCGAGAATTTTATGGAAGGATGTAAAAACATACAGATAAGGATCAGAAATGTTGTCAGAAAAGGCTTTCGTGCAAAAAAAGTTGATGTTATTGCTAAGGATGCTCCAGAAGTAAAGGGAATAGAATTGATAAACATCGTTAAAAATTGTGTAGAAAGTTTGAATTTATCAGATAAAGCTAAAAAATTCGCCATCAATTCTATTAGCACGCTAGTAAATGTAGAGGCGTCTCTTCACGGAGAAAGTGTTGAAGAGGTTGAATTACATGAAGCCGGTTCTGTGGATACTCCCGCGGAAATAATTGGTTCAGCCGTTGCACTTGATGATCTAGGTTTATTCAATGCAAAGGTTTATTCGACGCCCGTCGCTGTAGGTGGAGGGCTATTTAAGTTTTCACATGGGCTGGTTTCAAGCCCGGCTCCAGCCACATTAGAGATACTTAAATTAAAGAATTATCCGATAGTTGGCGGTCCAGTGGAAGCTGAGTTGGCGACGCCAACCGGCGCTTCGCTTCTTATTAATCTTACACATGAAGCTACGCGCTTTTATCCATCAATGAAGGTTAAATCCATAGGTTATGGGGCTGGAACAAAAGATTTCGCAGCTTTTCCCAACATTCTACGCGTCACGCTGGGTGAAGCAATAGATCGGCATCTTTTAATGGATGAAATCTTTGTGTTGGAAACGAATCTTGACGATGTGACTGGAGAGATTGTAGGGCACACCATAGATAAACTGTTGAAAAGAGGAGCGAGGGACGTAAGCATTATCCCAATGTTCACAAAAAAGAATAGGCCGGGTCTGATCTTCAAGGTAATAGCGGATAAGACAAATATAGATGAGTTGTCTATGCTTCTAATGGAGGAGACCGGCACTCTTGGTGTACGTATATACCCATGTGAAAGACGTATACTTGATCGAGAAACAATTCCAGTTGATGTAAGCCTTAATGATGTAAGGGAAACAGTAAATGTAAAAGTTGCTAGAGACTTGAAAGGCAGGATAATTCAAATTAAGCCTGAATATGATGATGTGAAAAAGATTGCGGAGAGAAGCAATAAGCCTTTAAGAAGGATTATGGAGTTAGTTAAAGTGAGGGCAAAGAAATTCGTTGAGGAACAAGAAAACCATGAGCATGCTTGATGAAAAATATGAGAAATTAAAGCACTTCATTGAAGAAAAAGGAAAGGATGGTGTAGTGATAGCTTTTTCCGGAGGAGTGGATAGCTCAACCCTAGCCGCTGTTTGCCACAAAATATTGAAGGATAAGGCGGTTGCAGTAACGGCTAAATCCCCCGTCTATCCTCTTGAAGATCTTAAGGATGCGCAGAAAGTAGCGAAGGAAATAGGCATTAAGCACTATATTATAGAAACCAATGAATTGCTGAATGAAGACTTTGTAAGAAACCCGGAAAATAGATGCTATTACTGCAAAAAAGAATTGATTGAGCATTTACAGAAGTTTGCGCAGAAAATTGGTTTTAAAGTCGTTTTTGAGGGCACTAATTTCAGCGATCTAAGGGGACATAGACCAGGGTTTAAAGCCATTGAAGAGAAGGAAAACGTGTTTAGCCCATGGGTTGAGACTGGCTTCACAAAGGAGGAAATTCGATTGTTGGCGAAAAAATTTGGCTTATCAAATTATGATAAGCCAGCCAAGGCTTGCTTGGCGTCCCGCATACCCTTTGGCGAGAGAATAACTGAAGAGAGGCTGAGAAGAATTGGGATTGCGGAGAAGTTTATTAGAGAAATTTGCGGTGTTCGGCAAATTAGGGTTAGGGATCATGATGGATTGGCGAGAATAGAGGTTGGAAGAGAAGAAAGAAATCGGCTTTTTAATCTTGAAATCATGGATAAAATTGTTGAAAAACTTAAGCAACTAGGCTTCAAATATGTTACACTAGACTTGGAGGGATATAGAAGCGGAAGCATGCTGGCGACATTAAGAAACAATAAAAGACTTATTGATCAAGCTGAGAAGGAGTTTATTCAGTAATCAATCAAATAATGTAGCAACTTATTTCAACCGTAGACTTGATTTTCCTCATAGGCTTAAGAAAGATACGGATGAAGGTTCCTTCTACTTAAAAATCTACCTCTATGATTGAAAACAGAGTTTAAAGAATTCTTAGGGCTGAAAGCATATATCCCATTCCTATCCTAAGCCTAGTTTTCATGGGCGATAACTTTCCCCCAAAATCAACTTTCCCATTCCTAATGGCTTCAATGATGCTTTCACTGCTCAAATTATCTGTTTTAACAATAGTGTAAGAATCACCGACACATTGGGGATAATGCGCGTCGCTTCCAGCAACCTCCGGCACATTCAATCTTCTGGCAATTCTTAAGCTACGTTTTACAAAAAACATGCTTAGCGGATAAGATGCATTCAAAACTTC
>CAYNMB010000049.1:0-9263 GCA_964398235.1 uncultured Candidatus Bathyarchaeia archaeon
CAGATTTCTCTAGATGCTTCCACAACCCTTTGCCCCATTCTGAAAACTTCCGGTAGGAGTGACTCGCGAAGCATTAGTGGGAAATTCCCTACAATAGTGTAGGTTATTTGTAATCCTTCTTGCAAATCCGCCGGTATTCTGCCGATGCCATCCACATTTGATTCATACCGTCTATCAAAGCCCATTAATTCAAGTTCATCACGTATGACGGAATAGAAGTAATGTATGTAAACAGGTATGCCGACAACGTATTCCTGAATGACGTAATCTTTTGCAGAGCCTATTTTACGCCAGAAATCCTCTTCATTCTTCGCCAAGAAATATCCTTGACCGCCCTTAGCGCCGTAAAACTTGACTATCACAAGCCCATCTATTTCAGATGGATCCTTGTAAACCTTTGGTAAAAATAATCCAGCTCTGCTGAGCCATTGGCGTTGCTTTTCTCTATCACTTTCCCAGCGGAGGATACGTCTATTTCCATAATAAAGAACCTTCATGTTCTCAATGGTTTCAAGATCAACGTATGCCACTAGGGATGCGTGAGGGATTAAAATAGCATTACGCTCAATAAGATCATCTTCAACCATATGAAACTCTTTGTATGATGGAATTTCAATTATTTTGTCAGCGACGCCAAAATGCCTATAAATGAATGAATGCTTCTTTATGCAAATGGCTATTGTTGTGAATCCCTCGTCTTTAGCGCCCTTCAGTATTTGAAGAGCCGAATGACTTCCAACAGTTGCAATAGAATATTTCATGAAACAACCCTCTCTCGTCACTATATATGGGAGAGAATGCTTTTAAAAGAGTTGTCCGTCCTAGAAACCTTCATAAATGGATTATTAATTAGATGGAATTGCCATCATTCATTTATGTGAGTAATTACTAACCTTTTTTTGTGGAAGATGAAGGATCATGATGGTTGGAATTGTTGGTAAGCCTAATGTCGGTAAATCAACATTTTTTAGCGCCGCTACATTAGCAACGGTTGAAATTGCAAGTTATCCATTTACAACCATTAAGCCCAACAAGGGTATAGGCTACTTCAGAACGAATTGCGTATGTAGGGAATTTAATGTTAAAGATAATCCAATAAACTCGGTTTGTATAGATGGTGTTAGGCTCATTCCGGTTGAGCTAATAGATTGCGCAGGGCTTGTTCCAGACGCGTGGCGGGGAAGGGGTCTTGGAAATCAATTTTTGGATGAAATCAGAAAAGCTGATGCGTTAATACATGTTGTTGATGCATCGGGTTCAACTGACATTGAGGGAAGACCAATTAAACCTGGAGCGCATGATCCGCTTGAAGACGTAAAGTTCCTAGAGAGGGAGTTAACTATGTGGTTGGCTCAGATCATAAAGCGCGATTGGCCTAGGATGGCGAGAACGGTGGAGGCTGGAGCATCAGATCTCTATACGCTTCTCGAAAATAGATTGAGCGGTCTAGCCATAAAAAGATGGCATATTGCTGAAGCCCTCAAAATCGCTGATTTAAACGCTGATAAACCCACCAGATGGAGCGAAGATGATTTCCTAAAATTTGTTGACGCATTAAGAGAAGTCTCTAAACCTATGCTCATAGCGGCAAACAAAATGGACTTGCCGTACGCTGAAGAAAATTTTGAGAGACTTAAAGAAACAGGATATTTAGTCATACCCTGTTGCGCAGAGGCTGAGCTAGCTCTAAGAAGAGCCGCTGAGAAAGGGCTGATAAAATATGTGCCCGGGGATCCAGACTTCGAAATCATTGATTCATTAAAGATAACTGAGAGACAAAGAAGAGCTATGAGAATCATCAGAGAAAAAATTCTGCAAAGATTTGGGTCGACAGGTGTTCAAGAGGCAATAAATGCCGCCTTTAGAAAACTGCTAAACATGATTGTTGTATATCCGGTTGAAGATCCGGAAAAGCTTACCGACCATTATGGGAGAATTCTCCCTGAGGCTAGACTTGTGCCAAACACGACTACTGCACGTGAATTAGCCTACATGATTCATACAGAGCTTGGTGAAACCTTCATATATGCTATTGATGCTCGGACAAAAAAGAGACTTGGCGAAAACTACGTGCTCAAAAACAATGACGTCATATCTATTGTAAGCGCGAAAAGAAGGGCTTAAACGTCACTTATAAAACAACTTTTAAACAAATCATTTGCCAAATTTTCTTTTACGTTTCTGATAAGTTCTAATAGCTCTCAAAAGATCTATACGCCTAAATTCAGGCCAGTAAACATCTAGGAAGCATAGCTCGCTATATGCAGATTGATAAAGTAAGAAACCGCTTAATCTTTCCTCACCTGAAGTTCTTATAATTAGATCCGGATCTTGTTTTGGCAGAAAAGAAGTGTATAAATATTGCTCAAAAATTTTTTCATCTATATCATCCGGCGAAAGTTTGCCTTCAGCAACCTCCTGCGCAATTTTTCTGGCTGCGTCAACTATCTCCGCTCTTCCTCCATAAGCTATAGCTATGTTTAGGAAGCGTTCGTCATAATTTTTCGTCTCCTCCTCAACGGTCTTAATCATTTCCTGCAGGTCTTGGGGCAACAAATTTATTCTGCCGATTACCTTAACCCTAACCCTATGCTTGTGTATCTCCTCGCTTTTAATGACTTCTTGAAGTTTCTTCTTGAAAAGCTGCATAAGACGCTCAACTTCTTCTTTAGATCTCTGGAAGTTTTCTGTTGAGAAAGCGTAGAGTGTTATTGTTTTAACATCTAGATCTAAACACCACTTCAAAACATCCTTCGCCTTATCTGCGCCATAATAATGGCCTATCCATGGCTCTAAGGAATGTTCCTGAGCCCACCTTCTATTTCCGTCTAGTATAATGGCTATGTGTTCAGGCTTTTCCCGACCCTTAACTTGTTGCCAAAGCCACTTCTCATAAATCTTATATACGCCCAATAATGAAAGTAGGGTTTTAAGCATCTTGAGTTCTTCACCTAATTTCGCTTAATATACGTTTTAATTCCATCTGACATACCTTCACTTGTCGGTTAACATCATGAAATCTTTATTTTATACCAGGGTTTTAAGTAATCTTCCTTGCATCTCCATTCTCTCAACTTTTGGATAAACTTTCTATGAATTATCTTTATTACCTCCCTCTCTTTATCAGCTAGATTATTTTCTTGCTTTGGATCATTGTTAAGGTCGTAGAGTTCAGTCTCTATTTTACTTAATGGCTTCAAGATCCGTGGAATGCCATCAACGATCAATGTGATTTCACTGCTCTCTGATGGGGTTTCTGCTGAAGCTAAGATAGCCATCCAATTCTCGTACACTACCGTCGGTCTTACCCCTCCCTTAGCACCATGAATTAAGGATGGAGAGGTTACTGTAAGTTCTCTGAAACAGTTTTTCTCTCCCCTTACATAAGGTAATAGCGACTCTCCCTGAACATTAAGTTTCCTAAAATCAACTCCCGCTATATCTAATATTGTTGCCGTTATATCCGGGGGTTGCACTAAACCATTAAGCATGTATGGTTGTTTTATGCCAAATTCCTCTACGCATTTATCTGAGAATCTAATGGCTAAAGGTATGTGACTTACTTCTTCATAAAGTGGGGCGTGACCGTGATACTCTCCCACAATTATAGATTTTCCTACTAGTCCATGCTCTCCGAGATAAAATCCATGATCACTTGTAAATATGATTGTTGTATTCTCGTAGAGGCCTAGTGCCTCCACCTTCTCCAAGATTGCTCCAATCCATCTATCCACAAGAGTGACTTCAGCAGCATATAGGGCTCTAATATGTTCCAGTTCTTCATCCGTCAAATAATCTCGTGGTCCATAAACGGGATATATGACTTCTTCCCCAGAATATCCTGGATCATACATGTCTACATACCATTTTGGAGGATCCCAGGGTTCATGGGGATCAAAGAAGTCTACCCATAGGAAAAATTTTTCCCTATAATTTTCTTCAAGCCATCTTATGGCTTCTTTAGCCGTTTTAGCCGGTATATAATCCTCCTCGGAGTATCTATGATAGTTATTTCTCATATGTTGAATGGTTGTCTCCACTTTCCTTAATTTTTCAGGTTTGCAGGGGAGTCTAACTTCTTTTGGCGCGGTTCTGTATCTGTCGTTCTCTTGCCCCCTTATCCATACCCATCCGTCAAAGCCCCTGTCGTAATTAAACCCATCCTTAAGTATGTGAGGCGTATCAGCTATTAACATGCTTATGTAACCATTAGTCCTTAACATTTCAGGCAAAACAATTTCGTTCTTAGGTAGGGGGGCCCAGCCGTAATAGGTGAAAGTAAATTTTCCAACATCAACATCATGTCTATGGGGAACTGTTGGAAATGAAGCCGTATAAGCTCTTGTGAAAACAATGCTTCTCTTTCTGAATTCTTCTAGATTAGGAACCCTAGCCTTCTTATTCTTAACATTGAATAAACCCATAAATGCATCAAATCTGAAAGTGTCAGAGATCATCAGAATAACATTATCGCGCTTTCTCTCCAATTCTCATCACCTTAAGGCTGATTAATAAACTTAGGCAAAATAAACCATATAAACCCTTAGCTTAGAATGTCAACAACCTTCTAGAGAAATCTAAACTACGATATTCCACAAGGCTGAATTTATATAGCCTAGTATTCAGCTATCGTTTAACTGCCGAGGAACATTCACATCCTCTAATTTTAGGTAATCGTTTGATTGACTCAACTATGATTTTTTGAATTTTCGGCATAACAGCTTTAGAAACTTCTATAACCTCCTCTTGGCTGAGTTTTCCAGCTATGCCAGCAGCCATATTTGAAACAAAGCATAATGTTGCGTAACATATGCCAAGTTCTCGTGCAAGAACGGCTTCAGGCACCCCAGTCATGCCGACAATATCGCATCCCAGAATTCTAAACATTCTTATTTCAGCCGGAGTTTCAAATCTTGGTCCTTCAGTGCATACGTAAATAGCCTTCTCATGCACATTACTAAAATTTCTTGCTGTTTCTATTAAAACTCTCCTTATTTCTGGACAGTATGGTTCAGTAAAATCTATGTGCTTTACTGGCGCATAGTCGTAGAATGTTTGTTGACGATGTTTTGTGAAGTCTATTAAATCGTGGGGAACGACCAAATCACCTGGTTTAAAGTCTAGGTTTATTGCTCCAACAGCATTTGTCGCTATTATCCTCTCAACACCAATTTTATGTAAAGCGTAGATGTTCGCCCTATAATTCACCTTATGCGGCGGGAATTCATGTCTCCGTCCATGTCTAGGTAAAAAGGCAATTCTTTTACCATTTAATTCACCGATCTGTATTCCATGTGAAAACCCGTAGGGAGTTCCTACATTAACTGTTTCAACCCCTTCAAAGAGACTCTCTAACCCTGTTCCACCTATCACACCTATCTTAACTTTTTTTACCGTTCTCACTTTTATCCCCCTGCTCTTCTACCTTAACATTCTCTTTAAAGAACCATCTGTATTTTTTGCTTGCGAAGTGAAGTATGGGAACGGAGACTGCAGCTATACATATTCCAATAATTATGGATAGTAACAATTCATTTATTGATATTGATGGATCGATCAAAATATCGGCAGCTTCATTAAAGATCTTCCATGACCATATGCAAATAATAAGTAGAGCCACTGTCCTCCAGAATCTCTGATCACGCTCAAGAAGATGTCCTAGAGCTCTACCAAGCAATATCACACATGTGCCTGTTACAATGATAGTTATAGATGCTGATATAACTATTCCAATTATCCTCGGCAACATACTTATCCAAACATTAGGATCTGTCGGAAGCGGATTTGGAATAATATCTGGGTTTGAAGCTATCTGAGAAATTGCTTGATAAAGTCCAACCGAAATTAACAAAACCCCAAATATCAGCGATGAAACTGTGACCAATCTATATTGTAATGAAACACCCGATAAAATTGCTGAAAAGAAGGATGATAGCTTCTTATCTAACCCATAGCCTTTACCAAAAAGATAGCCTCCAGTAATCAAAAGCCCAATTATGCCAGCCCAAGTCCAAATGTCATATTTAATGAAGACTGATAAGAGAGCTAGTATACTAAGCATTATCATCAAAATGCCTGGCAAACCCATGAAAATTCGTGAATACCTCGGGTCCTCAACAATCATTTTTAAATATCTTGAGAATAGAGCTGCCGTTTCTTCTATTGTTTCACTATGTTTTACAATAACTCTTCTCACAGATGTGACTGGCACTCTAGACTGAATTAATGGGATGATATCTTCATCAGAGTATCCATCTGTGACAAGTATCAGGCTTGTAGGTTTAAACTTTTTAACAACTTCATTAAGTTCAGAAACAAGTTTTCTATCGGCAGCTATGCCACCAATCTCCGAACCAGCAATTGTCGCAACTTCACAAGGAACTTTTTCTGATCCACTCATTTTTAAACTATTGCATACTCTAACGGCTTCAAACATTGCATTGGCATCAGCCTCCTCGGGGTCGGCTAATAGAAGTTTCAATGCGGCTTCAATATTCTCTTGCTCGCCAATTATAGGCGTCTTAACGCCAGCCTTTCTGCCAACATCATTATCTCTATCAACACACACCACAAGTATGCGTTCAGTTTTACCTTTTTTCTCCTCCTGTCCAGACATTAATTTTCTCCCATAAAACTTCAGTACTAATTTAATAATATGTGGATTCGTGGAAATAAAGTTTAACTCGATTTTTTCCTAAAGGTTGTTTTATCTTTTTATCTTTCCTTGCTCAATTAGTATTTTGAATTCTTCGAAGGATAGTTTTTCTCCACGCTTGAGTTTTTCTAATGCTTCTTTCTCGATTTTTTCCTTAAGAGCTGCAAGTGCTTCGGCTTTTCTTTCTTCTTCCTCTTCACGAATCATCTTTTTAATTGCTGTAACTTTAGCTAACAGTTCAACATATTTTAAGCGTAACGATGAAAGTTTCTCCTTATTTTCCAAATAAGTTTCATGTAGCTTATTTGCCTCAGCCCTTAATTTATCTATTTCACCAAAGTATTCTGTCATCCGCTTCCGAAGCTCCCGGTTTTTCTCAATTTTCTCAGCAATCTCATTCTTGCATGAAGCAATTTCATCTTTAATCCTTTTAATCTCATTTCCTAGCGAAGCAATCTCATTTTCCATTGCTTCAAGTTTACGATAAAACATCAGCTGATTCTCCAGCGATTGAACACGTTTAACAAGCTTATTCTCTTCTTCAAGAGACATTATGGAAGTCTGTATTCTCCAATCTATATCAGAGATCTCTTTCTCAATGCTCTCTTTATCCATGTTTGGTTTAGCTCTCAATCGCTCTCTAACCTCCCGCTTCAATTCTCTGAGCGCATTCAACTTCTCCTGGTATTCTTTCCTAAGATCCGCAAGAATATTCCTCAGCTTTCTAATCTCCTCATTCACTGTATTGCGCTCATCCCTAATTTTTTTAACCTCAAACCTTAGCTCCCCAACTCTTTCACGAAGAGAATTCCTCCTCTCAACAAGAACCCGGTTTTCATTTAAAACCCTCTCCATCTCAGCCTTAAGTTCAAGGACTTCCTTCCAAAGTCTATTTAGTTCCCGCCTCTTCTCCTCAGCCAACTTCATCACTTCACTTTACATTAAATTATCTGGCGAGAATATTGATTTATCTTATTAAGTAAAAAAGTTTATATAGTTGGATGGATAATCCAACCATAGATGGAAGTAATGCTTCATCCAAGATCTAGCCATATCCTCTCCACGAAAAATTTAAGCCTAATTGCCATTATGGTAGCGCTGAATTTGGCGTCAAATTATGCGTTGATAACTGTGCCAAACGTTAAATTCATGGATTTATTTGTTTTTGTAAGCGGATATTTAATGGGCGCTCTGCCCGGAGCATTGGTTGGCGCTCTTACATGGCTTGTGTATGGAACCTTAAATCCCTATGGTTTTGATCTTCCAATTTTTATTGCCTGTATTATTGGTGAAAGTCTATATGGTGTTGCTGGAGGCTTATTAATAGAGCTTAAATCACTGAATTTAGAAATGTCTTCCAATAGGCTGGATAATGCTGGATTTTGGGCAAATAATCTAAAATTCGGCATTTTAGGCTTCATCCTAACATTTATTTATGATTTGCTTACTAATGCCGCTATAAGTTTAGTCTATGGTTCTCCATTGCCGATAGTCATTATGACTGGAGGAGTTTTTGCAATAATTCATGAAGTATCAAACTTTCTCTTCTTCTTTTTTGGTTGTAGCCCTCTGATACTTACAATTAAGAAAATAATGTTTGAAAGGAGATGAAAAGTATGAGTGGAGAAAGAAAAAGCATGTGGATGTGGTTTTCCCTTGGATTGCTCTGCCTAACAATTCTCACAACCTATCTTAGCATATACTACTATACAGAAGCCCAAAAATACCAAACGTTGTATAATGAGACATTAAATGAGCTATCTAAATTCAGTAAATACATGTTGGTAAACATATTAATCGACTATGGAAACGGAACAGCTATCTGGTACAATAACACAGCGGTGGTTAGAGGATCAAGTCTTCTCGAGGCAACCAAAACTGTAGCAAAAGTAGAATATACAGAATATTCATTCGGGGTTTTTGTAACGGCAATAAATGGTGTTGCCGGAAACCAAACCCACGCATGGCTTTGGTACATTTGGAATTCGACGAAAGAAGATTGGGATCTAGGGCCTACAGGAGCCGACAGCTGGATCTTAAGAGATGGCGATATAATTTCATGGATCTATACAAAATGGGCGTGAAAGTTTCCAAGAAACCTATAATTTAATGGTCGGGCGGGCAGGATTTGAACCTGCGACACTCCGGTTTCTGTACGCCTGGTAGGCTGAGTAACGCCTACCATCCAAAGCTAGGTAGGCGTCTACAGCGTCTCCACCAGCCTCTCCTTCAATTCTTTTTGGAGACTGGTTCGGAAGCTCTACCAGGCTGAGCTACCGCCCGACTAAAAACTAAAGATGTCTAAAACAAGATATATGTTTTTCGCCAATCCGCAAAAGATTAAAATTTCGCTGATTGTTTTATTACAATGTGGAATTTAAGGGCGGGCCGGTAGTTCAGTGGTATGAACGCCGCCCTCGCAAGTGCATTGCGCCATAACCGAGAGCGGCGGAGGTCGGGGGTTCAAATCCCTCCCGGTCCACCATTCTAAAAATTTGAATTAAGCCGAAAATGGGCTCTTTTTGAAGCGTGAGGTGCTACCATGGAAGAATTATTATTAAAGCATAAACCTTTGTTGGAGAGTTTAGAAGAGGGGGCAGCGATGGAC
>CAYNMB010000050.1:0-8793 GCA_964398235.1 uncultured Candidatus Bathyarchaeia archaeon
TTTCAAGCTTTAGCATGGGGGTTCTGCCAATAAGCTTTGCAATAGCATCCAATTTCCGAAACATGCTGCCACCTCTGCTGTAAACTTGACCAACGAACTGAAATATAAAAAATAGTAGGTGTAGTGGAGCAATAAAAACTTATTCCCTTTTCCCTTCAATAAAACATTAACATAATAAGTTTACAGCAATGGTAGATTTATAGGCTTTGCTTTTCTTCTCAAAATGTCATTTCACTCTCTAAAATAAATGAAGATTATTAACTTAATGTATAAGCGCTTTAAGAGGATTGCCTGCATTACTAGGAAATATTACGGGATTTAAATACAGTGGAAGAAAAATGCGAAAATTTATTGAAAAGGTTTATCCCGTCTTTAAACGACCTAATGCTAAAGATTTCATATGAAAAGAAGAATACTGCAAAGAGTAACCGCAAGATATTTTTTGAAGTTGCTCAAAATCCTTTAATACACGGAGTTGATGAAATATGAAGAAATATATGAATATGGTCTGCATCTGTCTGGACACCTTTCGCGCTGACATAATAGGCGAGGGGAAAAAACTAAGTTTTGTAGAAACGCCTAATCTAGATAGATTTGCACGTGAAAGCGTCATTTTCGATCAGGCTTTCGGTGAATGTCAACCAACTCTTCAAATGAGAAGAGCTTTCTTCACCGGTAAACGCTCTTTCCCATGGCGTTATAACTTTGATCGGCGAGGATTACATCATCATGCTGCCGGATGGCATAAAATCCCCCCGGATCAAGATACATTAGCCGAGATACTTGTGCATCATGGTTACCTAACAAGCCTCATATCTGACACTTATCATATGTTCAAGGCTACGACAAACTATACTAGAGGCTTCGTCACGTATGACTTCATTAGAGGACAGGAATCAGACCGTTGGCGTTTTGGAGATCTAAAAAAGATAAGGGAGAAGCTTAAACATTATGTAGATCACCCTGATGCCAGCAGCTTAAATGCACATCTAATACAATATTTATTCAATGTCCAAGATCGCGCTCGAGAAGAGGACTATTTCTGCGCTCAAGTCTTCATCAAAGCGGCTGAATGGCTAGAAGACAATGTAAATAACCAGCCATTTTTCCTCTGGATTGACAGCTTCGATCCCCATGAGCCTTGGGATCCACCTAAAGAGTATGCAGATAAATACTGCCCAAACTATGAAGGAAAAGAATATATACTGGGTAGGTTGCCCCCAAACGCGACAGAAAAGGAAGTGGAAAGAGTAAAGGCGTTATATTATGGAGAAGTAACACTTGTTGACAAATGGTTCGGATACTTCATGCATAAATTAGAGGATCTTGGGCTCCTAGATAATACCATTATTATGCTTCTATCCGATCATGGAACCCAGCTAATGGATCATGGACGCTTCGGGAAAGGTCCTAATGAGCTTCATCCCTTCAACACTCAGATTCTATGGTATATACGTCATCCTCAAGGTCCCCGTAATAAGCATATTTCAGCGTTTGTTCAAGGACACGATGTTATGCCGACAATACTAAGTTTGCTCAATATACCTTATGCAAGTGTAGATGGTGAGAATGTTTGGCCGCTAGTTACTGGCGAGAAAGAGCAGATAAGAGATCATGTTGTGATAGCATGGGCTGGCTGGACCTCGGGTCCAGCAGTAGGCCGGGTCTCAGTTCGAGATGAAGAATGGAATTACGTATGTAGCGTTGGAAGGGAAGATCCAAACCAGGAGCTGTATCATCTTCCAAGCGACCCTGAAGAAAAAATGAACGTAGCGTCCGAATATCCTGAAGTAGTCTCTAAACAACGTAAGCGTATAGAGGCTGTGCTTAAACAACCTCTGCCTGGAATTATGAATGAGATATGTGATCGACCCCTATCAACACTTCAGCTCTTTCTACTTAGAAGAAGAAAGCTCATGGGTGAATCTTAGTTCTACATTTAAGGAGTGGTTAAAATGAGAGAGAAAAGACTTCATGTTTTAGGTCATAGTCACATCGACCTAGCTTGGCGTTGGACTAAAGATGAAACTTATGAGGTGTGCTACAATACTTTCAAGAACGTGCTGAAGTTGATGGAGAAATATCCGAAATTCACATTCTGCCAAAGCAGTGCTCAAATATATGAATGGATTGAAACGCAGCATCCCGAGCTCTTCAGAAAGATCAAAGAGAGGGTTAAGGAGGGAAGATGGGAAATTGTGGGTGGAACATGGGTTGAATTTGACTCTCACATTCCCTCAGGGGAGTCGCTTGTACGCCAATTCCTCTACGGCAAGAGATACTTCAAAGAGAAATTTGGGGTGGATGTGAAGATATGCTGGTTGCCTGATACCTTCGGATTCTGCTGGACCTTGCCTCAGATAATGGTGAAATCGGGCGTAAAATACTTTCTAACACAGAAGCTTCGATGGAACGATATGACTAGATTCATATGGAACATCTTCTGGTGGATAGGGCAAGGAGACTTCAAAGTTCTTGCCTATCAAACCCTTGGCGGATATAATGAGAAACTGACAGATATAAGTGCCTTTGAAGAGCAATTCAGAACGTTATGGAATAGGCATGAAGTAAGTGATCTTCTAATTCTCTTCGGCAGAGGAGATCATGGAGGAGGGCCCACCGAAGAAGACTTAGAGAGCGCTTTTAAATGGAGAAAGCTGAACCGTTCTCCAAAAATAGAATTTACAACAGCCCTCAAATATTTCCAGATGCTGGAGAATATGCCTGAAGAGAAGTTTCCAATAGTGAACGATGAACTCTATCTCCAATATCATAGGGGATGCTACACAACGCAAGCGAAGATTAAATTACAGAATAGAAAAGCGGAGATAATGCTGGAGATCGCCGAGAAGCTCGCATCTTTAGCTATGCAATACGGCTTCAACTATCCGAAAGAAAAACTGGAAGAAGCGTGGAAAAAAACATTATTCAATCAATTTCATGACATAATCTGTGGCTCCTCAATAGAGGAAGTTTATGAAGAAAGCGATAGAGATTACAAAGTAGTATTTGAGATAACTGAACGGATTATAAGAGAGGCTATGAAAAAGATTGCCTCCCAAATAAACACGCTGGGAAGAGGAAAGCCTCTAGTTGTTTTTAACACTCTTTCATGGAATAGAGACGGTATTGTAGAAGTTAACATTGAAGGAGATTCTGGCGTAGATCTCAAGGTTGAAGATGCTGACGGAAATCCTGTTCCATCCCAAATAATTAGTGATGGAAAGACTGAAAAACTAATATTCTTAGGTAGAGGGCTTCCATCCATAGGTTACAAAACATATAGAATTGTTAAGAAAGAAAGAGAGGAGAACGCTGAGACAGACCTGAGAATAATTGAGGATGAGAGAAAGATAACTCTTGAAAACTCGAAAATCAAAGCTCAAATAGATAGGAAAACAGGCTTAATAACAAGCCTCTACGATAAAGTGAACAAAAGAGAAACTTTAGATTCAAAGGGAATAACCATTCAGATCTTCGAAGATTATCCTGTTGAAGGTAGAAAAACGCTTGACAACCGCTTCGAGGCCGTTAACAATGATGCTTGGGAAATCTACATATTCCAGCAACCGGGTGGAGTAAAGTACACGGAGCTGAAAAAACCGGAGGAAATTAAGATAGTGGATAAGGGGCCTGTAAAAGCAACTGTTGAAGTGAAATACAAGTATCTGCAAAAGGGTAGACCTGATTCAATATTTAAGGTTCAAGTGATCCTTTACTCCGAGATGCCGATGCTTTTCCTCAATCTGGAGATTGACTGGCACACCGTGCACCGTCTAGCCAAGATAGCCTTCCCACTAAACCTCAGAAGCGAATATGCAACATACGAAATCCCCTACGGCTTCATCAAAAGAAGAAACCCACTATCCCCTGAAGCAACACTCTCAGAAAGAGCCAAGTGGGAAGTCCCAGGACAAAAATGGATCGACTACACGGATGAAGAAGCAAACTACGGCGTAAGCATCCTGAACGACTGTAAGTATGGATTTGATCACGCGAACAACGTTTTGAGAGTCACACTGCTTCGAAGTCCAAGATATCCATTCTCGCGAAAAGAAGCCCAATTAGCGAGAGCTGAAGGAAAAGACCCTCGCAAACTGAAGAAGAAACCAACAGATCAGGGTGTGCACGAAATAAGGCTAGCGGTTTACCCACATAGAGGCGACTGGAGAGAAGCATCAACCGTCAGGAAGGCTTACGAATTCAATTATCCTCTGCTCACGCAATATGAAAAGATCCATAATGGCTCTCTTCCAAAAAGCCATTCTTTTATGAAGGTTAAACCAGAAAATGTTATTATAAGCGCTATTAAAAAAGCGGAGGACAGTGAAGATTTAATATTGAGGCTCTATGAGACAGCATCTAAGAGAACAAAGGTTGAAATTTCCTTTGACAAAGAATTGAAAAAAGCTGCGGAAACCGATTTGATAGAGAGGGAAATCCGCCAGCTTAAAACTGGCAAAAGCCTCGTAACATCCTTAGATAGCAACGAGATAAAAACATTGAAAGTTCAACTATAATCTTAATACAATGCAATGTTTCTGGACTCATTATATCTCTCTAAATATTTCCTATCTCTTCTAATTATTTATGATCCTTCCGATCTTGGTTATAAGCTGAGATGTAGTTCTTATGAAGCTCCCAACATAGATATTGCTCTCAGCTTCATAGTGTTCGCGCTAGGGATCGGTTCAAACCCACCTAACGCGGGAACTCCCCATGAATCTCATTTCTAGTATAGTATGGCTGATAACATGCAGATCATCGTCATCTCTATATAGGACGGTTCATTCCTAAAATAGCAGATCTCATATAAGGGTTTTCCCTCAATAATTAGGTTCTTTCATCTCTAAAATAGACTTTTTTATTCTCTCAATTTTGTTTCCACAACATTTACATTTCATCAATCCAATCTTAAATAAAAAATGCATATTGATAGCTAAAATAAAACATATTAGAAATAAAAATGAGGAAGAAACGGAGCTAAAAAGACGGAACATTGGGATGGTATAATCTAAACTATACCTAATCGCTATGGAAAATTTTATTTGCATCCAATATAGAGAAAAATTAAAAAGCGCGTTACAATCTTCAAAAACAACAAGGTGATGGGATTGATGAAATTAAATGTTCTTTTAATAGTTGTTGATACTTTGAGAAAGGATCATCTTGGCTGTTATGGATACCGACATAATACTAGTCCCAATATTGATCGCTTAGCTAAGGATGGAGCGGTTTTCACAAATGCTTATGCATCTGATGTGCCTACAATTCCAAGCTTTACTGCACTTTTAACGGGACAGAGGGGAATTTCAACTTGCATAATTTCAAATAAGCAGACAGAGATCTCACGTCAAATAATTCCCTTGCCCCATCTTTTATCTGAACGTGGAATTACAACATGCGCAGTTAGCAGTCTAGCTGCTTGGAAGCCATGGTTCTCTTGGGGATTTAACTACTATTTAAATCCAGCAGCTGGTCAGCCTGGAAGGGTTCAATTGGTTACAGCTGATGAAATAAACTCTTATGCTATACCTTGGATAAGACAACATAAAAAAGAGAATTTCTTCATGTTTCTTCATTATTGGGATGTCCATTGGCCATATTGGCCACCTAAAGAGTTTAGAGGTCTTTTCTACAAAGAAATAGATCTTAACGATCCAACCGTTTTGATCAGAAATAGGGGGACGCCAAACCCTGTTATGAGACAGTGGATGACTCAACGTAAAAGACGCGACCATAGACCAATACCGGGACCTTATAGAGAGGATGTTGCGTATGTTACAGATCTTTACGATGGTGAAATCAGATACGTTGATTATCATATAGGTGAAATACTCAATACTTTAGAGGAAGAAGATATTTACGATAGAACGATGGTGATTTTAACAGCTGATCATGGAGAACATAATGCACGTAACCATATGGAACTATATGAACCTGTAATAAATATACCTTTCATAGTGAGACATCCGGAGTTTCCTGCATGTAAAATTGAAGCTCTTATACAGAACATTGATGTTGCTCCAACTGTGCTTGAAGCGTTTAACATTCCTTCTGAAATTGAGACTCAGCTTGAAGGGAGGAGTCTTTTCCCACTGTTGGAAGGAAAAACTGAAACTGGATATGAGGAAATACATACATGGATGGTAAACTCGAGAACAATAAGAGTTGGAACGTGGAAGTACATAGAAAATTTCACGCCTCTGAGACCTCCCCAAGAACTTTATAATCTTGAAAAAGATCCACTGGAGAATAATAATCTTGTAGAGGAAGAGAAAGAAATGCTTAATCAATTACAACGGAGATTGAAAGAATGGATGGTTTCGGAACTTGGATCCAAACCTGACCCGATAATGTTTTTACGAGAGATGAGAAAGCGAGAAATGGAAAGAAAATATGTAACCATTCAGGATTATGGAAGAAGGAGAGTTAATGCTCCGCGTCTAAGATGGAAGTATCATGACTCTCCCTACAAGTACCCTGTACTGTGAAGACGCGCTAAGAGGTGATTCGAGAAATTTGTAACGAGTATCATGCCAACCAATTCTGAGCCTGAGGCGGCTTGCTTCTTCCAAAGAAATTTTAAAACTAATTCGTTGGCTGAAACTCGTTAATGATACTCTAAACTCGGTGATCTTCGTGGCTAACTCATCTTTAGAGGATAATTCTTTCGTGCGAAACTTCCTCTTCAGAAATGTCAATAATAAGGTATCCAAGTTGGCTGTCGCCTTTTGGGTACTCAGGTTTTATCACGGGAAAGGCTGTTGAGGGAGCGCTTATCATTCGAATTCCATCTATAACCCTTGTGCAGTAGTAATGTAAATGCCCATGAAAGACTATTTGGACTTCGTATTGCTTGAGGACCCGAAAGAGATCTATTCTTCCTGGTAGACGAACAGTCCAGTAGGAATCAGGTTCATGAATCTCCTTAAGAGCGGGTGCATGATGCATGAATAAGATCACTTTTCCTCGATCTTCTCTGGCCAATTGATCTTCAAGCCACCGTATCTCATTTTCCTCATCGTCATTTGTTAGGTTTAATAGGTTGCTGTTAATTCCTACTAAGGGTCTAGGAGCATCTTGAATAACCCAATGATCATGTTCCAGTGCGGCACGATAGGCTGTAATTCGGTTGCGTGTAGTGGGATCGTCTGGTTTGATGTTGCATTCGTGGTTTCCTGGAATTACACGATAGGGTATGCGTAACTCATTTGCAAGTTTCTGAAAATAAACATAGCCTTGAGGATTATTTACTACATCGCCGGTGAAAATTATTAAATTAATATTTTGAGCATACGCATCATTAATAGCTCGTCTAGCGTTCACTTCCCATTGGGGATGTGTTGCATCTAAATGCAGATCTGATATTTGGGCTATTCTAAAGGTTTTCATAGCTTCCTCTCTTTAGTCTTTTTCCTTGAAGTTCATGATGCTACTATCGATATTCGATTAATATCTCTGGTCTAAGCTTTAATTATTTATATAATTTCTTTTTTTTCTTTTAAAGACATTCTCTTCTCGCATCTCGCATAAATATATGACAATTAATTACTAAGGGTTTCTCTCTTTTCACTAATCGTTTGCATTATAGTCTTTGGGTGTCATTGTTATTGTAGTATTGCACATCTCTTCATGGACACGGTAACTTATGACTTGCGCAATTAATTATATACGTTATCCTTAGCCTCTCAACGAGGCTTTCTATTCCTCGCATCAGAACCGTCGCCGATATATAACCGAAGAAAAAGAAAAATATCTTACTCGCTATCTGCCTTTATCCACCATAGATCGTTGTCTAATGAATTTTAGCGGGCTCTCAAAATTTAGTGCCATACCAAAAAAGGTTTTTCAATTGCTTCTAATGGTCTATCAGCTCTTTTACATTGGTTTTCCCTCAAACTATTGTTCTCATTATGTGTAGGCATAAAGAAAGATTATTGATGCGAAAATGAGAAGCCGATGTCTAGAGCAAAATAACGAGTTTCTTTAAAAAGGGAGAATTTTATGCACACAAATTTTTTAAAGAAATAGCGTGTTATAATAAGTGCGTTAATTCCCAAAATAGAGGTGATGTGGTTGAAGGCTAGGCGGATGATGCTGATCGGATTGGATGGCGCTGACCATCTAATGTTCGAAAAATTTTGTAATGAGGATATTATGCCTAACATAAAGAGAATTATGGATGAGGGAGCCTATGCTAGGGCTTTACCATGCCCTCCATGTGATACTCCAACTAACTGGACCACTATTGCGACTGGGGCATTAACGAGAACGCATGGAATTACAGGATTTGACATACATTTGCCTGGGGAACCGCTTGTTAATACTCATAAACCGATGGCGGAATGGGAGAAAGGAATCGACCTGTGTCAAGTAGAACGTTTATGGGACGTTGCCGAGAAGTCAGGTATGCGATGTCTCATGCTGAACTATATAGGTATTTGTCCATCGATGGGTCATGGAAGAAGAGTTATCGTTGGTGGTCCTAGGCCTGGTGGAAGTCATAAACAGCGGGTTGCTCCTGGAGTAATCTACACAACGGAACCAGTTACTAATGACGAGAACTTTAAAGTGATAACCTTAAATAAGGCTGAAGATACGCGTCTATCCAGTTTCTCACCGGTTTTAAAGGCTGATCTAAAGATTGACGACGTTTTTGACTGTCGTCTGTTCCTAATAGATTCTTGTGGTCAAGGATACGATAAAATGATTATACGTGGAGAGAACTCAAATTCCTTGGCGACGCTGAGTGAAGGTGAATGGAGCGATTGGATATACTATTCGTTAGGT
>CAYNMB010000051.1:0-4898 GCA_964398235.1 uncultured Candidatus Bathyarchaeia archaeon
TGCTTTAATCACATCTCTAAGATTTTCTGTTGGAATTCTCACGCATACTTCAGTTTTGCCGTAGGGAAGCCATATGTCGGGCAAAATGCTGCGCCTCACTCAAAATCTTTATCAACATTTATCACTATTTAATTGTCTCTCTTCTTTCATCTTCGCAATAAGTCTATTCTGCCAGCGGCTCCCCAAAATCTCTCTATTATTGTCTCCAGCCCCTCAGGCTTTCTCTCCCTCAGCCATAGATTAGCGTAAATGTTGGATAATGTAATATAGTCGGAGACTTTATCCTTTTCCTCAAGAATCTTTATCCCTAGCATCAGCAGTCTCCTTATGAAGTCTAAGTCTTCCGGAAGCCTAGTGTCCCTAACCTTATCCAAAATTTCTTTCCAAACCGATTTTATCTTTTCCTTATCTTCGATCGACATTCTGCTGAACTGAAGATCTCTAAAGATCACATGTTTTATAATGTCTGAAAATTCTTTCTTTCCAAAGAGAATTCTTGCCTCGACGATTTCATCATTCTCGCCGCTTAAGGCCTGCCACTTCTTCAGCCAGTCGCCATCTCCCTCAGCCATCTCCATGGCTGCTAAAATCAGCGGATTCAACAGCGAGAATAAACATTCCTCTCCATCATCCCCCCATGCTGTCAAGAGAAAGCCGAATACTTCCTCCTCCACCGCTGCGGACAGAAAATTGGCGATGTTTTTTAATGCGGTATCAAAGTTTGGATAATATCTCCTCCAGTTGGATAAGCCTGGGCAAACTATTTGTCTCAAACCTCTACTTTTGAACATTCTTATCTTTTCTTTGAAATATTCTTTTGATTCTGGTCTATAGTCCCAGTTCGCTATCAATGACCTACGCCATATATTGCTTTCTAAAACCTTACGCCACTTTATCGCTTCTTCTCCAAGATACATTCCGGAAATCATGTCGCCCCATAAGATCGGCTTTTTCCCTTTTTCTGAAACAATTTCAACCATTCTCTGATGATGCATTTCATAAAGTTTCGGTCCCTCAAAAGTCCATGTTCTATTTAGGCTTCTGCCTCTTCCTAAAGCCCATGTTTCATCTCCCCCTATATGAACATATTTTGAGGATTGAAAGAAATCTATGGCTTCTTCAAGCAATTCATAGGCGAATTCTCTTGCTTCTTCATCACTTAGGTTTAGGCATCCCTCCCTAGGATTATGCCATTCGCTGAATCTACGAAATTCTGGCAGCGACAGAATGTTTTCCATATGCCCAGAAAGTTCAAGCGATGGAAAAACCTCTATCCCAAGATTTTTACCATACTCTATTATCTCTTTAAGTTCTTCTTCAGTTAATCTTCCTCTA
Source organism: uncultured Candidatus Bathyarchaeia archaeon (assembly GCA_964398235.1). Taxonomy (GTDB): domain Archaea; phylum Thermoproteota; class Bathyarchaeia; order Bathyarchaeales; family DTEX01; genus DTEX01. The sequence goes on from CAYNMB010000051.1 coordinate 1,336, forward strand.
TGACTGCCTATTTGAGGATACTTTTTCCACGGGAATAAATCTTCGAAATATATGGCGAAATAATTGTATTTAAGCAGGAAAAGCATGCGTAGTATTTCTTTAAATGTTTCAACTTTCGGGACTCCGCCCCTAGCTATGTCGAGGTGATAGCCTCTAAATTTGAATCTAAATGACTCCTCAACTTCAACTTCAGGTAATTGACAGCCCTTTCCTTGAATGATCAACTGTAGTAGCGTGGCATAATATATTCGGCGATCGCCCCAAACAGTGACTTTACCCTCCTCAATCTTTAGCCCAGTTCCCTCGCCAGAGCTTTCGACAACTATCCAATCTCCTGATGGAATCTTAAACTCCTTTCTGAGAAAATTTGGGAAATTTTTTAATCCGTTAAAATCAAACCATCTTCCCGTGAATTCTAAATGCTTTGGCTCTGGAACAATGAATACTCTTCTCTTCATGGAATAAGTCTCCAAAATTAAAATTTGTCCACAGACATTATTTCAGATAACGGTTTTCTAGGTCCCGGCTCCCTGAATTCCTCATCTTTTGGATAGCCGAGCGGCGTTATTGCAACAACATTAACCTCCTCCGGTATGCTGAGAATTCTTTTGATTTCTTCATTGTTAAAGGATCCGATCCAGCATGTTCCAAGTCCCTCAGCTCTAGCCGCCAATATTAAATGTGTGAACGCTATAGAAACATCTACAAGCATGCTGAAGTCACCCATATATTCGCCTCTATTGTAGTGAATGTTGTATCCGCATGCAACTATGACAACCGGAGCCTCAGCAATAAACATCTGGTTGTGGCATGCCTTCGCTATCCGCCTCTTTAATTCCTCGTCTTTCACAACTATGAACTTCCATGGTTGACGATTTGAGCCGGAGGGGGCGATTCTAGCGGCATCTAAAACTCTTGTAAGAACCTCCTTCGGTATCGGGTCAGGTTTATAGGATCTTATGCTCCTGCGGGTTCTAATAACCTCATAGAAATCCAATCCTAACACCCCAAATACTTATTGGTTGAATCCAAATTTTATTTTTTATTCCACCCGGCCTAGAGAGGAATCACCTGCCTTCATCTAATTTAAATATTTGAGTAGGGATTAAATATTTAATATTGAGAAGCAATGTATGTAGGCGAGGCAGAGAAAAAGAGATATTTAAGGATCGAGGAAATTCCAGGTGTAACGCCTTCAATAGCGGAGAGGTTGCGTGAATCGGGTTTTAATACTGTTGAGTCTCTTGCTATGGCGACGATTCGAGAGCTGGAGCAGATAGGTATAGGTGACAAAAAAGCCTTTGAAATAATTAATGCCGCTAGGTCCTCGGTTTCCTTATCGTTTATAAGAGCCGATGAGCTTTTGGAAAAGCGTCAAAACGTATCGCGTTTAACAACGGGTAGCAAAAAGCTTGATGAGCTTCTAGGCGGAGGGCTTGAAACTCAAACAATAACGGAGTTTTATGGAGAATACGGTTCTGGCAAAAGTCAAATCGCCCATCAGGCCTGCGTTAATGTTCAGCTGCCTCCGGAGAAAGGCGGTTTAGATGGAGGAGCTTTATATATTGATACGGAAAACACTTTCCGACCTGAACGTATTGTTCAAATGGCTAAATTTAGGGGGCTTGATCCGCAAAAGGTTTTGAAAAATATTATTTGGGCTGAAGCATATACGTCTGATCATCAGATGTTTCTTTTGGAAAATGCTGATAGAATAATTAAAGAAAATAACATTCGCTTAATAGTTGTTGATTCTTTAACGGCTCACTTTAGAAGCGAGTATATAGGACGTGAAAACTTGGCTTTGAGGCAACAGAAACTTAATCAGCATATGCATAAGCTTATTAGATTAGCGAGAGCTTTTAACGCTGTAGCCCTAGTTACCAATCAGGTTATGGCGAGTCCAGATGCCTTCTTTTCTGAAACAATTCGTCCTATAGGTGGGCATATAGTTGCTCACACAAGCCATACTAGGATTTTCTTGAGGAAAGCTGCTAAAGGCTCTATTAGGATAGCTCGACTGGTTTCAAGCCCATATCTTCCAGAAGGGGAATGCGTGTTTAAAATAACTGAGAATGGTATTGAAGATGTCGCTGAAGAAGACGAAAGAAAATGGGGATAAGCCGCCGATTTCTGGCGTAACATTAAATAATATATTGAAAAATATTTTGGAGAGGCGATTTACCGAGGCTGGAAGAATCATAGACCGGATGGAATCTAGGATTAAAGAAAAAGGTTATAGCGATTTTGCCCGCGGCTTCATTTATGGATTAAGGGGGATAATTCTCATGTATCGAATGAGGAACCGAAATACTTTCATAAGTAGACTGGACTTAAACGATGTCAATCTGCTGAAAAAGTATTACAGGGAATTTTCAGAACATGCCAAAAACAAGTTGCATGGAGACTATGACAGAGGATATTTTTCAGCCCTAGCAAAGTTTATGTTTTTCGCCCTTAAAAATGCTGAAAAATCTAAAAAATAGGAAAATATTGTTGTCTCTAAAGATTAAATGTTGAAAAGAGTGTACAGAAGTATCCAGAAGAAGATCCATGTAATTATGTATGTGCCGACGCCGGTCTTAGTGATAGTTGATTGCTCATCAACTTTTGCAATAAAGATGTGTCTTAGGATTCTGTCGCCCACCAAATAAACTAGGATTCCTATTGTTATTCCGCTGAAGATATTGTTAATTTTTAGGAGCAAGCATATTACCGCCGCTAAAAATCCTAGGGCAACCTTTGTCCAATAGATAATATTTAAGGGTTCCATTTACCATCTACCTTCTTGGTGATCTATTGAAAGAGGAAATGAATGCTTTCGACATATCTGCGGTGACATCCGAGTTAAGTAATTTAATTAAGGGTTCGCGGATAGGTAAGATCTATCAAATAAATCGCAACATCCTATTATTAAAGCTTCGTGATCCTAATGGGGAAATCAGATATCTCTTAATTGAGGCTGGAAGGAGAATTCACGTCACCAAATATGATTTTGAGAAACCTAAAATGCCTCCTAACTTCTGTATGGCGTTGAGAAAATATTTGGAGAACGGCATTATTGAAGACGTTGTTCAATATGATTTTGAAAGAATAGTTGAGTTAATTATTAGACGCGGGGGACAAATTTATCGACTCATAACGGAGCTTTTCGCTGAAGGAAACATTATACTTGTGGGATCCGATAACAAAATCCTCCATGCATTAAATTATAGGAAAATGAGAGATAGAAACATTATTCGAGGGGAGGTTTTCAAATATCCGCCTCCAAGAGGCAAGGACTTAAGGCATGTAACCCTAAAGGATATTCAGAGAATAAAGGATTTTGGCAAAATTGAGGTTGTTAGGGCTTTAACGAGGGTTCTAGGTGTTGGAGGCTTATATGCGGAAGAAATATTGTTGAGGTCCGATATAGACAAGAATAAGCCCTGTTCGCTTCTTACAGATGAGGATTTAACAGCACTTCTCAATAGTGTTAAGGAGCTAGCCTCCCAAATCGGAAGCTGGAAACCCTGTCTCTACGTGGACGAGGCCGGCGAATTTATAGACGTGACACCTTTCCC
>CAYNMB010000051.1:4998-8258 GCA_964398235.1 uncultured Candidatus Bathyarchaeia archaeon
GATTTAAATCTCAGGTTGTCGGCGCAACAAAATGCGGCGAAATATTATGAAAGAGCAAAGAAAATGGAGGAGAAGATTAAAGGTTTAGAAAAAGCCATGGAGGAGACGAAAAGAAAAATTCTGGAAAAAAGAGCTGAAGCAGAGAAGAAAGCCGATGCCGCCAAACTTCCGCTTATTGTTAGGCGTAAAAAAGAGTGGTATGAGAAATTCAGATGGTTCTTTTCCTCTGAAGGCTTCCTTGTTATAGGCGGAAGGGATGCGGGTACAAACGAAGTCATAATTAAAAAGTACATGGAGCCTCGGGACATAGTTCTCCACGCAGACATTCCAGGCTCACCATTCACGGTGATAAAAACCCAAGGGAAAACGCCGTCTGAGAAAACGTTGAGGGAGGCGGCTCAGTTCACAGCGTCCTACTCCCGCGCATGGAAGGAAAACCTCAGGGCAATTGACGTGTATTGGATTAAGCCTGAGCAGGTAAGTAAAAAACCGCCTTCAGGGGAATATCTCCCAAGAGGGTCTTTCATGATTTATGGAACCAAAAATTATATTAGAGGTGTCCCGCTTGAAGTTGCCATAGGCGTTAAAAGGGAGGGTGATTTGTTCAAGGTTATTGGGGGTCCTCCGGAGGCAGTGTCTAAGCAAACTAGGCTTTATGTTAAAATAGTTCCTGGAAAGGAGCCTAGCGGTAGATTGGCGAAAAACATTAGGTTTATTCTGGCGAAGATGGCTCCGATGGAGGATAGAGATAAGATTTTAGGGATAGCGATTGAAGATATTCAAGCATTCATACCCTCAGGTCGAGGAAGCATAAGCCTAGAAAAGGGGAGATAAGGGTTTTAGATGTTTTTAACAGAGTCAAATTTCGCTCTTAAGTGATGTTCACCATAAAAGTGAAAGAAGGCTTTCATGTTGGTTGAGGGGAAAAAACCTTCAGACCTTCGAAAAATCGCTTACCTAGGTATCCTATTGTTGGGTACTGTAAGTTTGACGGGGGATGTGGTTTATGAGGGTGCGAGGGGTGTTCTCCCAGATTTCCTAATGTTTTTAGGGGCAAACCTAGCGATTGTTAGCTTGGTTAGTGGATTAAGCGATTTTCTAGGCTATGTTATGAGGCTTGTGGGAGGATATTTTGCGGATAAGACGCGTGCCTACTGGTTTTTCATTTTCATCGGATATGGGCTGATAGTTGCTCTTCCGCTTTTGGGTTCTCTAGGAATGTTCGGTTTAGAGGCGGCAGTAATTCTAGTATTGCTTGAGAGGATGGGTAAGGCGCTTAGGTCGCCTTCACGGGATGCGGTGTTGTCAATAGTAAGTAAAGGAGTTGGGGCGGGGAAAGCGTTTGGTTTACATGAGCTTTTGGATCAAGTGGGCGCAATAATCGGTCCATCTCTAGTGGCAACCCTAATGTTCATAAGCGCCAATAATTATTCATTCACATTCACGTTGCTTTTCATTCCATTCTCAATTCTCCTAGTGGTTTTAACCTACGCTTATAGGAAAATAGGGAAGACGGCGATTACTGAAAAACGGAAAACCGGTAAGAAAAGTTTTCTTGAAAAGCAATTTTACATCTATACTCTCGCCGTTCTGCTAAACACTATGGGGCTTATCCCCTACAGCGTTATCCTAGGGAAAGCCTCCAGCATTCTGAAACCGCTTGGAGGGCAGTGGATTATACCCATAATGTATATGTTTATTCAAGCCGTTGATGCATTAGCCGCTCCAATCTCCGGATACGCTTATGACAAGTTTAAAACAAGGATTCTAGTCGCGCCGTTTTTGCTATCGATAATTCCATCCCTGCTTCCCTTCATCAACACGAATTTATCTTTATTGTGGGTTGCCGCAGCATTCTTTGGTTTTATTCTTGGAATGCATGAGTCCATTTATCGAGCTGCTATATCAGATTTCACCTCAATCGCTTCTAGGGGGACTGCTTACGGCATATTCAACGCCGCCTACGGCCTAGGCTTCCTAATCAGCGGCTCGCTTTATGGATTGTTAATGGCTCTTGAAGCCCCATTCACGCTTTTAGCATGCTACATTATAGTAATTCAGATTTCAGCAGTCATCCTACTCTTAAAAGTGTGGCGAACCAAACATTAAATTGACGCCTAGTTTTCTTCAGATAGGCTTCTATCAAGGAAAGCTTAATTGGATAAAAACAGAGATTTTTCATGGCGGGTTAAAGAATGAATAGAGATATTGAGGTGTTGATTGAGAATACAGCCTTTTCGCTTCTAAAGCTAGCAGCCATCAGATTGCCAGCGGACGTTAAGAATGCTCTTCAGAAAGCATATCATAGGGAGCGACATGAAATCGGCCGACTTCATCTCAAAAACATATTAGAGAACATAAGATTGGCTGAGGAAATGAATGTGCCCATGTGTCAAGACACTGGGACAATAATTTTCTATGTAAAGGCTGGAGCGAACTTCAGGGGCCTAGATAAAATTAAGAGCATCTTGTATAAAGCCGCTAGGAGAGCAACCCTTGAAATACCCTTAAGACCGAATGCCGTGGATCCATTCACTAATAGGAATTCCGGCGACAATATTGGGAGACATATACCCTACATAAACTGGGAGATTTCTAGAGGTGATGTCCTTGAAATAACAGCCTTGCTTAAAGGCGGGGGCTCAGAGAATGTATGCGCATTGAAAATGATGAAACCCGGCGAGGGGGTGGTTGGCATGAAAAAATTTGTCATTGAATGCGTCTTAAAGGCTGGTGGAATGCCGTGTCCACCTACAATAATTGGGGTTGGGATTGGAGGGGGAGCCGACATAGCGATGACGCTTGCGAAGAAGGCTTTACTTAGACCCGTAGATGACGAAAATCCCGACGCAAATATCGCGAGAATCGAGAGAAATCTCTGCGAAGCCATAAACCTAACTGGAATAGGTCCAATGGGTTTAGGCGGAGACACGACCGCCCTAGCTGTTAAAATAGAGTATGCTCACCGTCATCCAGCCTCATATCCAGTGGCAGTGGCGTTTCAGTGCTGGGCGGCTAGAAAAGCCTCAGCACGCATATACTCAGATGGTAAAGTTGAATATTTAACGCATAAACTAGAATAAAAGTTGGTTCCAGCTTTCAGCATGCTGATCTTAGTGAAAAAGATGCTGAGCTTTGTGTAGCATATGGATAGAAATAAAACGTGAACCTGCCCTCCTCTCTTCCTTTTAAGAACGAAGAAGCCATAATGGTAGCCCGGGTTACGTTCAAATATCGGTTTAAATTTTCCGTTTTCTTAA
>CAYNMB010000052.1:0-8226 GCA_964398235.1 uncultured Candidatus Bathyarchaeia archaeon
GGAAGATCCCAAAAAATACTTCACCCTCCAAATTTTTATTTCAACATTTTTCTCAGAAATTTCACTTATTAAAGCGAAGTTGAAGAAAACTGTAGGAGGAGAAAAAGGGTTAATTCATATTTTCAGCCACAGAAGTATTCCAACGATTAACCCGTATATGGCTAATGCTTCAGCCAACGCTACAACCAGAAAGCTCCTAAAGAAGGTTTCAGGTTTTTCAGCAGCTGCACTTATTGCAGCTGAGCCGGAGGCTGAAATCGCTATTCCAGCCGCTAAGCAGGCTAAACCTACGGCGATGCCTGCGCTTAAAGCAATGATCGCTCTATCCCCTAACACTGTTGATGACTGATTTTCCGCATTATTTTGATCTATGTTAAGGGGTAAAGTGGAAACCGTTAGAATGGCTCCAGCTAAAGCGACTTGGACTAGGAGAATTAATATTAGTAAAGAATGTTTCCGCAAGATTCACACCTCTACTTACTTTCACCTTGTTTGGAATGTTTCTTATTATTGTTCTTCTCATTATTGAGTTTTTCCTCGACTTCCTTCCCAACTTTTTCAGCTTCAGTTTCCAGCTCATTTACTCTTTCATTTATTTTTTCGATTTCCTCTTCCGCAATTTTCCTTAACTCAGATTTGAATTGCTCATATTCTTCTTCGATTTCTTTAATCCCCATTTTCAGCAACACCATCCCTTATCTTATCACGAGAACTGGGCAGGGAGCATACTCAATTACCCTTTCAGTTACGCTTCCTATGAGTATTCTATTTGCACCTCTCCTACCCTTAGACCCCATGACTATCAGATCGACCCCCAATGATTTAGCATGACGGACGATCTGATCATGAGGCTGTCCTTCAACTAATATGGAAGAGGCTTTTAAACCTTTTCTTTCAGCCGATCTCACAATATAATTTAGGCATCTTTCAGCTTTTCTTCTAATTTCCTCCTCCAATTTGCGTCTCTCATAAACCTTGGAGATTTCCTCCAATATTATGCGGTCAATTACGTAGATTGCAATTATTTCGGATTTAAAGTGCTCGGCTATCTTTAATGCAAAGTCAGACGCACGCATGGCAGCATCTGATCCATCAGTTGGAACAAGAATTTTTCTTATAAGCTTGGTTTCAGGCACCTATACTTCGCCTCTTTTCCAACATGCTTTTAACTTTTTTCATTCTTACAAATTCCTCTCTTTCTCTTTCTTCAAGGGTTGTTTCTATCTCTTTAACAAGATTTCTATATCGGGGAATATGTACATGCTTTAGCGCATTTATTCTTTTCTGAACGCTTTCAATAGCATTTGCAATTCTATAAACCGACCCCTCTAACTCAGCTACCCTGCAAATTAAGTCTATGAGCGCCGAGAATTTTTTAAATGCAAGATCAAGATAAATGCTTGTTCCGAGGAAGCCGTAATCTGGTTCTGGTTTTTCACCTTTCAATTTAACTTTTGGAACAATTACGCCCATTATGCTTCGATAATCGATGTCAAACTCCACTGGACTGCTTATTGATTCTGTGATTCTCTCAACCTTTTCAACCCCTAGATGAACTGTGGCTTTCTCAATGTATGAGAGGGCTTCATTTAAAGCCTCAGTTAACTCTCCCCTCGCCCTTTGTAGGTCATAGAGGAAGTTTCTGAGCTCAACCATCAAAATGTCTCTTTTCTTTTCAAGGATTTCGCGTCCGGACTCCGCCAGCTGAAGGCTCTTTTTAAGCCGGAGAAGGTTCATGCGGGTTGGGGGAACCCTAGACATTTAATTCAGCCACTCCTCTTCAAATACTTATCTATATACTCTCTATGTATCCTCGTCAGCTCCTCTTCCGGAAGCATGGAAAGCAGATCCCAGGCTATTTCTAGGGTTTCTTCAATCGTTCTATTTTCCTCAGTCCCTTGATTTATGAATCTTTTTTCGAATTCATCGCCGAAACGTAGATAGGCGCGGTCGCGCTGGGAGAGCGCCGCTTCACCTATAATGGATGCAAGTGATCTAACCTCATTGCATTGAGCATAGGCAGCGTAGAGCTGACTTGCTACATCTGGATGATCCTCTCTTGTTTTCCCCTTTCCAATACCATCCTTCATTAATCTTGAAAGGCTGATGAGAACGTTAACCGGCGGATAGATTCCCCTATTATGTAGATTTCTATCCAACACTATCTGTCCCTCAGTTATGTATCCCGTTAGGTCGGGGATCGGATGGGTAATGTCGTCATTAGGCATTGTTAAAATGGGCATCTGTGTGAGAGAACCGTTTCTACCCTGAACCCTCCCTGCCCTCTCATATATGCTTGCCAAGTCGCTGTACATGTAGCCTGGATAGCCCTTTCTGCTTGGAACCTCCTCTAGGGAGGCGCTTACCTCTCTAAGCGCTTCACAGTAGCTGGTCATGTCAGTGAGGATTACTAGAACATGCGCTTCCTGATCGAAGGCTAAATATTCTGCTAGGGTAAGCGCCGTTCTAGGAGTTATTATTCTCTCCATGGTTGGGTCCTCAGCCAAGTTTATGAACATCGCCGTTCTTTTAATGGCTCCGCTCTCCTCGAAGCTCCTTCGGAAGAATTCTGCTTCATCATGTTTTATCCCCATTGCAGCGAAAACTATGTAGAATTCTTCTCCACCGGCGATTTCAGCCTGCCTAGCTATTTGAGCCGCCAGCATATTGTGGGGAAGCCCTGATGCGGAGAATATGGGTAGCTTCTGCCCTCGGACAAGCGAGCACATTCCATCAATAACGGATACTCCCGTCTGTATGAAGTCTCTAGGATACTCTCTTGCAGTAGGATTCAATGGGCTTCCATTCACATCCCGCATTTCCTCCGTTAAGGGAGCTGGATTACCATCTATAGGCTCCGCTAAGCTGTTCATCACTCTTCCAAGCATCTCGGTTGAGACCGGAATCTTCAAGGGCTCGCCTAAAAAGCGGACACGGGTTTCAGAAACAGAGAGTCCAGCGGTTCCCTCAAAAACCTGAACTATCGCTTTTCCTCCCCCTACTTCAAGAACCCTTCCCCGCCTAACTTCGCCTGATGGAGTTACAACCTCAACCATTTCATCAAAACCTACTCCCTCAACCCCCTCAACAATTATCAATGGTCCTGAAATCTCTGAAATACTTGTATATTCCGGTCTAACTATTTCCATAAAGGATCACCCCATAGATTTATCAAGTTCAGCAAGAGAATTTTCTATACGAAGAGCAAGCTCATCAAGTAGCTGAAGCTTATCGTTTGGAATCTCGCTTTTCATTCTCATCATCTCCGCAATGACTGGTAGCTGGAGAATCTTAAAGATCGGCAAACCCTTCTCCACAACCCTCCTCGCACCCTCATAAAAATCTATAATCAGTTTTAGCATTTTGAACTGCTTTAAAGGAATCGAATAAGTGTCAATTGGATCTAGGGCGTTTTGTTGCAAAAATCCTATCCGAAGAATCCTAGCAACCTCAAGAATCAATCGCTGACTGTCGGGCAATGCTTCTGGACCAACCAGCTTAACTATTTCTTTAAGTTCATCTTCACGTTGTAGAATCCTCATCGCCTCATCCCGATATTTCCGCCACTCTTTATCCACGTTTTCAGACCACCACTTCGAAATTTCCTCCACATATTCAGAGTAGCTGAGAATCCAGTTGATGGCTGGATAATGGCGTGCATCAGCTAATTCCTTGTCTAAAGCCCAGAAAACCCTTACAAAACGTTTAGTGTGAGTTGTAACCGGCTCGGAGAAGTCTCCTCCAGGCGGTGAAACCGCGCCTATTATAGTTAGGGAACCTCTTCCCCCACCTAATGTTTCAACAGCGCCCGCCCTTTCGTAGAATTCTCCAAGCCTTGTTGGCAAATAAGATGGAAAACCTTCTTCCGCAGGCATCTCCTCAAGCCGCCCTGAAATTTCTCTCAAAGCCTCAGCCCACCTGCTTGTTGAATCAGCCATTAATGCAACATCGTATCCCATGTCCCTATAGTATTCGCCTATAGTTACGCCGGTAAATATGCTTGCCTCTCTAGCCGCAACAGGCATATTGCTCGTGTTGGCGATTATTATTGTTCTTTCCATCAGCGGCTTTCCGCTCCTCGGATCGCTTAGCTCTGGGAAAGTTGACAGTATATCAACTATCTCGTTTCCCCGCTCGCCGCATCCAACATATATTATTACGTCTGCATCCGACCATTTAGCGAGCTGCTGCTGAGTAATAGTTTTTCCAGTTCCAAATCCTCCTGGAATAGCAGCGGTTCCACCCTTAGCTATGGGGAAAAAGGTGTCTATAACCCTTTGACCGGTTATCAGCGGGGTTTCTGGCAGAAGCCTTCTTCTATAGGGTCTTGGACGTCTTACAGGCCATGTGTGAAACATTTTTAGGGTTCTTGTTTCTCCATCTATTTTTATTGTCGCAATATTCTCCTCAACTGTGTAGTCGCCTTCGTCAGCTATGTAAGATATTTTTCCCTGAATGTTTGGAGGGACGAGAATTTTATGTTTTATGAAGCTTGACTCAGCCACCACTCCTAAGGGCTCGCCGCCATAAACTACATCACCAGCTTTCATCTTCGGAATGAAATGCCATTTCTTATTTCTTGGAAGGGCGGAGGCCGCTATCCCTCTTCTAACAAATATGCCGGTCTTCTCTCGCAAAACTGTAAGCGGTCTTTGAATCCCGTCGAAAATGCTTCCAATCAATCCTGGACCCAGCTCAACTGAAAGCGGTCTCCCCGTTCCAACAACCTCTTCCCCGGGCTTCAGTCCACTTGTATTTTCATAGACCTGCACTATTGCCCTATCTCTTTCAATCCGTATTATTTCTCCTCTTAGCTTTTCCTTTCCTACAGCAACCATCTCATGCATCTGGGCGCCTATCATTCCTTCGGCTTCAATCACGGGTCCGCTTACTCGAACTATTACTCCTTTCGCCGGAATAATTATTCCTCCTGAAACAGAATTTTAGCAATTCTCGTTCTGAGAATATTTTTAAGGGATTTTAATCGGTTTTCGAAAGTGTTGTCTACAACTATTTTTCCATCCGGGCTTGCAACCACTACGCCACCAATGCAGCTTATTCTTTTTTCAGATTTAGCTAGCTTTACGCCCATCTTTCTTGAGAGATTCAAGAGACATTTTTCAGTCAATCTTTTGTAGTCTCTATCGTTGAGTCTAATCTCCAGCTCCTTTGAGGGGATTCTTTCACCTGCCTCTGAAATCAGCCTCAGGAGACAGCTCACGTAATCTTTGGTCAAAACATATTCACGTAAGCGGTTTAGCACCTCCTCATAAACTTCTTCAATAAGCTCTTCCTTAACTTTGAGCAATTTATTTTTTGCTTCAAGTTCGAAAAGAGAAGTTGATTGCCTTTCTTCAGCCTTCATTTTTATTTCATACTCTTTTATTATTGACTCATATCTTTTTTCAGCCTTTTCCCTAGCTTCTTCTAGAATCTTTTCCGCTTGAGCCTCGGCTCTTAAGATTATGGCTTTAGCCTCTTTCTCCGCGTCTTCAAGAATTTCTTTTGCAATACTTTTCAATCCACGCGTTATATTCGCCATATGGAAAACCTCTTTTTCTCCTTAAACTCTTATTTTAAGAATTTTTTGTAGGAGCTTCTGGGCTGTTGGGATTCCTCCACCAGCCTTACCTCTTTCCGGAACTTCTACGATTAGAATGTCTTGTTTTTTGGAGCGTAAGGAGTCTATCTCATCCTGAAAGCGTGTCGATAAGTCTTCACCTATAAAAATTATTTTTACATCCTTTTCTTCGGCAATCCGCCTTAAGATTTCGGGAAATTCTTTTTCATTAGAAACAACCGTTCCCCTAATTCCGAGAAGCTGGAAGCCTAGAACTAAATCTTCATCTCCAATAACATATCCTTTCATGCTCTTACCCTTTTTTGGGCTCCCGTTAAATTTAAGAGATTGATCGTAGCCTATAAGGTTTGCTGAGGCGAATGTTACTTTCAGAGAGAATGGCGAAGATTTCAATACTCTGTCTTCAGGAAGATTTAGATCTGGCGCTAGACGCATTAGATAATTTCGGACTATTTCATATTGAGGAAACAGAAGCGTCGAAGCGTGGAAAATATTATGGCGTTATCAGAAAAATGGAGGAAGTATCAGCGATTCTCGAAGATCTTATGAAAAAGCTTGGAGTAAAAGTTTCCTCCATAACCCTTTTCAAACCTGAAAAGTTTACGAAAGAAAGATTCCATGTTGAAGATTGGCTTCATTTTGCGGAAAATGTTAGGGAGAAAGCTCTGGAAATAGCAAATGAAGTTAATGAGGTTTTTGAGTCTTTGAGGGAAGTGGATGCTGAGACGGCTGAATTGCAGAGAAAGATGAGGATATTTGAAATTCTCAACCGATTCAACATTGATCCTAGAGTTCTTGCGGAACTTCATTTGACGCGCGTCTTTATCGCCACTGTTTCTGTTAGACATACGCTCAGTCTAAGCAGAGCATTGTCGCATCTGCCTGCAATCTACTATTTTAGGGAGATAGGTGATGGAAGAGCCTTTATATTTGTTGCAACAACCAGTAAGGAAAGTCAAAGGGCTGAGAGAATTCTTGAAACATATGATGCTGAACCATTCTCAATACCCAAGGAGTTTGAGGGACAGAAGCCCTCTAGGGCGCTATCTCTAATTAAACAGCAACTGAAAAAGCATGCTACAATAAGAAGAAAAATCATAGGGGAGATTGAGAGGCTTTCTAAGAAATATGGAAGCCGTCTTCTCTCTCTAAGGGAAGCCGTGGAAAATGCTAAGAATGCTCTTAAAGCAAAGGAATATGCCTCGGAAACAAGAAAGCTGGCTCAAATAGTGGGGTATGCGCCTCAGTCCTCCCTACCTAGACTTAAGAGACAGCTAAAAAGATTTCTCGGAGACCGCTTCATTCTTTTCTTATCCGATCAAACCACAGGTGTAGATCCTCCGCCCACCGCTCTGCGCAATCCAAGCTTTCTCAAATATTTTGAGGTGATAACTAGGCTTTATGGAACGCCAAGCTACGATGAAGTTGACCCAACACCGCTCTTAGCCATCACGTTTCCGCTGATTTTTGGTTTAATGTTCGGCGATCTAGGTCACGGGCTTATATTGCTTATTGGAGGATTATTGCTTAGCTTCATCATAAAATCCCCGGAAGAATGGAAGGCTTATCTAAGGATATTGGCTATATGTGGTTTTTGGGCGATTATAGCTGGCCTTCTTTTCGGAGAAGCATTCGGTAAGCGAATGTTTCCACCCTTATGGATGGATCCATTCGAGAATGTCGTATCATTTTTAATATTCTCTTTGATCATAGGCGTATTTCAGATAATGTCAGGCTTCATCCTAAACATGATCAATTTTATTGTGAAAAGAAGATATGTTGACGCTTTCACCATCTCTCTACCTAAAATGGTTTTCTATGGAATATCAGTGTATTTTTTGATGAAATGTGGATTAGACTTCAATCTTTGGCTTTCAGCCCCAATCTTCTATGTAATTGCTACATTAATGTTCCTCTTTCTCGGAAAACCTTTGGCAACGTTGGCTTTAAAGGAGAAAGATTTTTCATCAGCTTTAAAGGAGAGGATGCTTGAAGGAAGCGAGCTTATCTTAAGTCTTCTAAGTAACACCATGTCATATTCAAGAATTTTAGCTCTCCTTATGGCTCACTGGGCTCTGCTTACGGTGACCTATGTTATAAGCGACCTTGTCTCAAAAACTCCTTTTATTGGCGGAATAATAGGAACTCTTGCAGTCGTCTTTGGAAACATTTTTGTAGTGGTTTTTGAGGGACTAATCGTCTTCATACATACATTAAGGCTTCACTTTTACGAGTGGTTCTCAAAATTTTATGAAGGCACAGGAATACCTTTCCAGCCTTTTAAATTCCAACGAAAATTTACGGAAATCGTCTTCAAACATAAACGCTAAAGAAGAACTGAAAATATGTCTTCGGGGTTCCAGCCTAATTCAATTCCCGAGCCTATTGACGTTAAATTCTTCATTTCAACTTCTTTCCTCAATATTATTTCGAGCGGAGTTGCTATCGTGAAGGGATCGATGATACGCTTCTCCCGAATACTCTTTAAAATAAAATGGGTTATCTCCTTTTCAAAGCCAGTTATTATTTCTTCAATGCTTCCGCTGGAGGCTAGAAACTTTCCGTAAAAACTCTCTTTCACATGACTTAGCATTGCGTTGACAGAGTCGCTTAGAACCATTTCTCTCACCTCTCTCTCCGAAAGC
>CAYNMB010000053.1:0-8195 GCA_964398235.1 uncultured Candidatus Bathyarchaeia archaeon
AATACATCCGGGGCTATAGCGTTAATTCCATATCTTCTGCGTAGGAAGTCAGCGAGGGCCATGCATTTGCTTTTTTCACCGTGGCATACAATTATGTTCTCCGGTTTAGGCGCCACTTTGCGTAAATAGCTTATTATTTGCCTTCTATCTGAATGTCCAGAGAAACCTTCCACAGTATGAACCTTCAAGCCGACTTTTATAATCCTGATCCTTCCATCCTGATCCATTATTGAAACTTCTCGAACACCCTTCTGAATCTTTCTGCCAAGCGTTCCCTCAATCTGATAGCTAACAAATATAAGTGAATTTCTTTCGTCATGCGCTAGATTTTGGAAGTAATCTATTACCGGTCCGCCCTCAAGCATGCCGGCTGTAGCCATTATTATGCAGGGTTCACCTTCAATTATCTCGCTTCTTGCGCTTGGATGCTCAACTATTGTAAAGCATTCGGATTCAAATGGGTTAACGCCCTCATTAATTATCCTATTTCTAACTTCCCTTGAAAGATATTCTGGATAAGCCATGTGTATTGCCGTTGACTCAGATATCATTCCCTCTATGAAAACTGGTACCTCCTTTAGCTCGCCACGCCTCATGTACATGTCTAGGACAAGCATTATCTCTTGAGCCCTACCGACAGCCGGCACCGGTATAATTACTTTTCCACCCCTCTCAAGCGTCTCGTTAATTATTGAGACAAGTTTTTTCTCAGCCTCGGCTCTAGGGGGCATTATGTCAGTTGGAGCGCTGTAGGTGCTTTCAGTTATAATGGTTTCAACTCTAGGAAACTCTGTTACGGCTGTTTCTAAAAGCATTGTCCTCCCATACTTGAAGTCTCCCGTATAAACTATGTTGTGATAGCCCTCTCCTATATGTAAGTGTATAATGGAGGAGCCGAGTATGTGTCCAGCATTATGTAATGTCAACCTTATGTCAGGCGCTATATCGGTGACGACGCCATAACGCAATGGAATGGTGTGTAAAACAGCTTCTCGCACATCCTTTTGATCATAGGGCAATGGGAGACCATGCTTAGATAAAACATCCAAGTAATCCAATTGAAGCAGCGTCATTAAACTAATGTTTGGAACCGAGCAATACACTGGACCGTCGTAGCCGAACTTGAATAGGTATGGCAAGAAACCGCAGTGATCTAGGTGAGCATGGCTTATCACTACGGCATCCAACGAATCAATATCAAATTGGGGAACATCAAGTCTAGGAAAAGCCTCAAACGGCCTATTTGAACCAGGATTTATTCCACAGTCCAGGAGAACCTGGCTTTCTCTCGTCTGAACTAGGATTGCTGAGCGCCCAACCTCCCTTGCCCCACCCAGCATCGTTATTCTTACATCGCCAACTTCATATAATAGTGGACGAAATATTCTCTCGCCCACATTCCGCAGAATTCTTTCTCTATCCTTACTGCTAGTGTACAATAGGTTGTCGATGTGGATTATCATTTTAGACGGTTTAGGCAGAGCTCTTACAGCCCGCGGTCTCCATTTAGTCTTTAAAATTATTTCTTGTAGAGTTGAGCCATTTTTGCCTATAACAAGCCCCGGTTTCTTAGCCTCTATGATTACTTCGCCTAGGGGATGATCGAAGAAAATCTTTGTTATTTCAGCTTCCTTTGGCACTATCTCCATAATTATTCTTTCAGCCTCTTTTTCCGAGAGCCTAACTGATGGATCTGATCGAGGAACTATTCTCTTTTTAATTATATTTACGATGTTTGTGATCAGATTCTCTCGCTTTATTAGCACTTCAGGCCTCTTTGCGTAAATGGCTAGCGCAGGTCCTTCAAATTCTATGCGCGTTATCTCCGCTTCCTTTGGAATATGCTCTAAGATTATTTGTCTAATTTCAGCTTTACTCTTATCAGTTGACGGCAACGCTTTAATCCCACCATGAATTAAAATTTTTTCTCAATCAGTTGGATATAAATTAGTTTTTCTTTTTGTCTAGTTTTTGTCCCAGATAATCATCTTAAGGGGCTGTCGAAAATATGTGAAAACTTAAATTTAAACTGTTCGGAAAACATAAATTTGAGTTCTTCTCAATCCTTCAAAAAGAGAATGCTTAAATCATCTATAATGCAAAAAATAAATGTTTCTTTAAAGGCTGATGGCTTTGTCCTCTAATGTTCATCGCATGCAATTACCACGGGAAATAATTGTTGGAAGCGGAAGCATAAGAATGGTGGGGGCTATCTGTAGTGATCTAGGTTTTAATAGAAGCGCATTAATAATATGTGGGAGAAAAACCTTTGAGGTTGCTGGCCGAAAAGTTATGGATCTCCTCCAAAGTGAAGGATTAGTTGTCCATGCGCATATAATTACGTCCAGCATGCCTACATTTGAAGACGTATTGATTTCTGAGAGAAAAATTAGGGATCTTAAACCTGAAGTTGTTTTCGGCGTGGGTGGAGGAACGAAAATTGATGTTGCAAAGCTTAGCTCAGCACGGCAAGGAGTTCCATTTATAAGCGTGCCTACAACAGCATCGCATGATGGGATAGCAAGTCCCTTCGCTTCTTTAAAGGGATTAAATAAACCTTATTCTGTTAAGGCTCAGTCACCGATAGCCGTAATAGCGGACACTGAAATCATAGTTAAAGCGCCACATCGTTTTACAGCGAGCGGATGCGGAGACATCATTGCAAAGTTTACATCTACACGCGACTGGAAATTGGCGCATGAAAAAAGAGATGAATATTATGCGGAGTATACTGCGAGCATAGCTTTAATGAGCGCGCATCATCTTGTGGAGCATAGGGGTCTCATAAAACCGGGATCCGAAGAAGGTTTAAGAATTCTTTTGGAGTCTCTTGTAAGCTGCGGCATAGCAATGGGCATAGCTGGCAGTAGCAGACCATGCAGTGGCTCTGAGCATTTATTTAGCCATGCGTTAGATTTGATAGCGCCTAAACCAGCATTGCATGGAGAACAATGCGGCATCGGAACAATAATGATGGCTTACCTACATGGATTAGATTGGATGCTTATAAGAGATACGTTAAGAAGGGTTGGAGCACCAGTTACAGCTGAGGAGATAGGTATAAAGCCAAAACATATTATTCAAGCTTTGGTTATGGCTCCTAAAATCCGTCCTGAAAGATACACGATTCTTAGTGAAAGACCGCTGTCCCGTGAAAACGCGCGGAAATTAGCGGAGAAAACAGGGGTGATAGGTTAATATGTCTGAAAATAAAGTGATAATTACGTTAGTTAGCGTTGGACAGGCAAAAATAGGTTCTCTATTCATTCACAGAGGAGCTGGAACAAAATGTAGTGAATGCAAATATTTTAACATATGCGTTAAAAACTTGGAGCCAAATAGAATATATAAGATCGTTGGCTTGCGGAACAAGATTTTGAGGTGTGACTTATATGAGGTTGATATGAGGGTTGTCGAAGTTGTTGAAGAGGCTCTTCAGGCCGCCATACCCGCTAAACAATGCATTGAGGGAGCAATAATTACGTTTAATGCTCAAAAATGCGACCGCCAAGATTGTGAGAACATAGAGTTATGTTCGCCGGAGGGATTGATGGATGGTGATAAATGTAAGGTGGTTAAAGTTTGTGGGCAGATTCAATGCCCTATGGGTTTCCAGTTGAGGAAGGTGTTGTTGAAGAGGGTGCCTCCTTCTGCTTAAAGACTTCAATGAAACGCACAACCCTCTTTTCCGGAAAGAATTTTTGTATATCCATGAAAATTCCACGCTTTATCACTTGGATTCCCTCGATATAGAAGGCTTCTTCAGGAACATTTATTGTTACGCTTTCATTCTCTATTTCAATAGAGAATTTTTCGATGTCAACGTATGGTATTCTTCTGTGGATTAAGGCTTTAATCTTTTCATCGATGGTTTCAAGCTTCTTTCTAATAGTAATTTCATAGATTAATGTTTTGCCAGCTAGTGGTGGATTAAAGTCGAGCTGAACCCTCCCGGCTCCTACGGCTCTCACAGTCGCTATTTTTCCATCAACCTCAACTCTCATTCCAACTCTAGGCGTTATGCCTCTAGCCAGAAACCTTCTCAAAGGGTACATTCTCACCTTATTTGGATCTCTGTTTCCAAAGCCTTTTTCAGGCGGTATTTCAATGGTTGCGGTTTTTCCCACCTCTAAGTTTAGGAGGGATTCTTCGAGGGATTTTAGGAGCCATCCCTCACCGATTACAACTAGCTTAGGTTCATATATTCCGCCTTCTTGATAGATGCCTTCTTTCTTTGAAACCTCCTCCATCGTTGTATCAAAGACTTCGCCTGTTTCAGCAATCTTAGCAACATAATCCACTAGTATGAAGTCTCCCTTTTCAAACGGCAATCAATTCACCCCTTTAAATGATTAACCATCAAATAGGAGATCTCACATATTAATTTTTGTTTCTAGGAGATTTATCTTAAAACATTGAAATTGGCGTTAATTTTTTCCTCTGCAATATTTATGGCTGCATAGTTTCCATGCCTAGCCGCTCCAAGATTAATTATTAAGGTGTCACCGATCTTATCGACTCCTTTAGCTTCATGTATGTGCCCGCATAAAACGAGCACTGGCTCATATTCTTCAATAAATTTTCTTACGCCTATACTTCCAACATGCTCGCCAAAATAGGTTTTATCCACCCTAGTATCTTTTGGCGGCGCATGCGAAACTACGATAATTTTCCGTTTATTCATTCCAGATCCAAGGTTTCCTACAGCCTTACGCAATACCTCAAATATTTCAGGCTCATCCATCTCGAAGAAAGTGTTGAAGGGCGTTCTTGGGCTTCCACCGACGCCTAGAAAGACGTTATCCTCGTAAATGAAGGTGGAACCATGAATGCATTTTATGTTACCGAAATTCATGTCAACTAGGGAGGGTGGATCACAGTTGCCCGGAACAAAGAGGACAGGTTTTTTTAGTTTGGTCAGCGGGGATAAGAGGATTTTCGCCTGCTTTTCTGTACCGAAGTTCGTTATATCTCCGCATAAGACTATAATCTCCGCTTTAGTGGTTTCAGCCTTCTGTGCAAATGCTTCAAGAGTTGATTTAAATCCATGAAAGTCGGATGCCGCTAGGATCTTCATGTCAAATGCACCATCCTTTAATCATCAGCCTCAAGCATACTTAAAGCCGCTATGAATCCTGCAGATATATGGGTAGAGAATTCTTCTTTTCTTTTTCCATATTCTCCTCCATTTTTTCCCATGCATCCCTAGCGAAAACCGCGGCTTTTCTCGGATATTCCTCCACATCTATCTCAACTATTATTGGGAATGGAGTTGGAACCGCCAATCCCCATATCATCGCTTCATGATCCGCCAATCCTGGAAGATAGTCTTTGAGTCTCCCTGAGCCATACTCCGTGTACTCTAGGATGGCGTTTTGGTCGTTGCCGCTTCTAAGCCTAAAGCATGCCACGGAGTTGCATTGGGATATGCAGCTCTTAAGTACGTATGCCGGTCTCTGCGTCATAACTATTAGCCCAACATTGTATCCTCCAGCTTGACTTATCGTCTCGATCATTGAGGCTTTTGCTTCGGACTGTGCGCTTGACTCCCTTATTTCAGCCCCCTTTTCTGGAGCGAAGTATTGGGCTTCTTCAACAACTATTATACATGCGAAGTCTCCGTAGTCCTTGCGCTTCATAGCGTATTCCCTAATTTCATTAAGTATATGGCTTGCCGTTCTATGCTGGGCTTCAATATTTGTGTCAACCGAGAAATCTATTATTAATGCGAAATTGTTTTTAATCTCTTCAACTATGTCAAGCGGCTCAATATGTTGATTTAGGAAACTGCCTCTATTTTCTATGAGCCATTTAATGCTTCGAATATATTTGTTCTTTGTTTCGGCTGATTTAAAGAAGCCTCCTTCCTCCACAATCTCCTGAACCTTATCTATTAAGCTTTTGGAAGTGAGCGAGCTTCCACTAGAGAGAAGCGCTCTAGCAGCCTCCACAACTACTTCTCGCTCCCTACTTTTTAACCCCAATTTATCGGCTATAATTCGGGGATCTTTTATCGGAGGCATGAAACGAACATATGGAAGCAGCTTCGCACCATACTTCACTAAACCGCCGTACTCGCCTCTTCTATCAAAGATTATGAAGTGGGGTTTAGGCCTCAAATTTGAGGCCTTAGCAACCATGTTTATTACAAAACTTGATTTACCAGATCTCGTCATGCCGGCGATAAACATGTGTCCCCTAGCTATGGCGCTTAGGTCTATGTAGGCTGGAATACTGGTTCCACGAATCTTCCCTATCTCAAGCATTACTGCACCCGCAATCTCTCCCCTATAGGTGAGAAAACGTTGCAAAACCTCTTCGCTTGGCTCATATATGCGATCCCATGGGGAGGGGGCAACTTCCATCATCCTCCATTTGCCTTTCTCATCAAAATAGCCTAGGATCTCAGCGAATGCAACAATATACTCAAGTCTTTTGCCGTAGTCTGCTCTACGCCCCTTTTTACCAGCTAAGGGACCAATTCTTCCCGTAACCATTTCAGGATTGTAGGGTTGAACCCTAAAAGTTCTCACAAGAACAGGAGTCCCCCGATTTAATGGGTGTTCAATGAAATAAAAGTGGTTAACTTTTACTTGAGCGTCCTCCATAACCACGAAGGAAAGAAGCTCATGCGTGCATCCAGACAATGCGTAGCCGATGGGTTTTAAACCGCTGGTGAAATTCACCACTTCTACACCTCCTCTTCAGAGACACCGAACTGTTCTCCATCCCTTAGAACCCAGGGCTCCCCATGCTGCAATGAAAGAAGATTTAAATCTTCAGGCTCCATTTCACCTTTCCTCACCAGCTCTAGGGCTTTAGAATAAATCATTAGGGTGTAAATGTTGGAGATGGAGGTTGTAATTTTTGTTAGGCTGTCAGCCTCGTTTATAGCGAAGGGTATTCCATCCTCCTCAGATGTTGAGAAAATTAAGGTGGCAACATCTTCTAAACGGTCTAGGCAGTATTCTGGAATCTCTAGGCGAAATGGTGTTGTAAAGCCGGTCTTAATGTAGGAGAAATATATATTCAAGAACTTCTTGGATTCGCTTTCGGATATTCCGAGATTAAGGGATTTCCGTCTATATGCTTTAATAACTGCTCCATTAGCCGAAAGAGCGATTGGTTCTGTAAACTCGCCTAAATTAAGCATCATGTCTAGAAGCGCGGTATCCCTCATTTTCGGAAAGCCAAGCCTAGCGCATATCTCATTCATTCTAGTTCTTTTAACGAAGCCGATGATGGGTAAATCTCTCTCATAGCAGAAGTGAAGCAGTCTAATTGACTGAGCAACCGCTAAGTCGAAGCCTCTTTTATACTCTTTAGTGGAGCCAAATATTGCCGGCAATAACCAGAAGTTTATGAGTAAAGATCCGTCGAAAAACACGTATTTCGGCTTCCACCGCTCAATTGCGTCGAAGGTAACCTCAAACTGAAGCTTCGACGCCAATAAGGATTCCCTATCCCGCGAACGATACTCGTCAGGCCAAATTTGCGGCTCACCAACTTTAAAAATGGGCTCATCAAGAATCGTCCAGCCCTCCACAGCTATCGCTACCGAAGCATATAGAGGTATGAAAGCTGATCTTAAATCAACACCATTGTTTCCAGCATCAGACGCTACAACCCTTGAATTCGCCGCATCTTCTTGACTTCTGAGCCTCCTGATAGCGATCCTTCCACGCAGATCCTTTAACAGCGATTTTCTTCGAGCACTATATTCTTTCAGTTGTTGAATTATCAAATCTGTTCCACTATCAATTAGATTAGTGTAGAGGTCTGGATGGAGAGTTTCATGCTCAGCTTCACTAAACAGAGGTAGAAAACGTTCTTTAAGAGGTGGAAGCCTTCTTCTGGAGACGCTATGCAGGTTCCGTTTACTCAAACCTATCACTAATTAAGTGAAGGTATGAGGAACTTTTAAACATAACCATTAGATTTACGCATTAAAGTTTTTAGCGGTAGGGGATTAAGCATAGAAACTTTACGGTTTTTTCACCCGTATTTTTAAATTGATGGAGCTCGTTTGGAGGGATAAAAATGACATCGCCAGTCTTAAATTTCCGCTTCTCCCTACCGCCTAGAACCGTGCCCTCACCTTCTAATATGAAGACCTCATGCTCCCAAGGATGCTTGTGAAGGGGACTATAGCCGCCGGGCTCCATTTCGAAAAGTCTCATAGCAAAATTTTCAGC
>CAYNMB010000054.1:0-8077 GCA_964398235.1 uncultured Candidatus Bathyarchaeia archaeon
GAGAACATAGATAAATTTACAATGGATCTTGCTTACGGAAAAATTCCAATATGCTAAGGATTTGGCAGCCCTGTCTTTATGTAAAAATTTCTCTGACCCCCTAGTTTTTAGTATAAAAGCATTATATCTTGGAGAGACATAGATCTCAGCTGACGTCTAGAGCATATTAATGGAAAATAAAGAAAAGACTTTATTTACTATTGGGCTAGGAAGCCTAAATAATCATCATTCATTCTTTTCCTTTCTCTTAAAGCGAAGAGGGTAGACGCCTTTAAGAACCTTTGTATTAACCAAGTTTTCCGGAATCTCTCCGATTAGAGCTTTCGCAACTTGTTCGGCAGCCTTTCTTTGTATCTCCGTTATTGAGGTTGTTGAGTACCATGCCATATGGGGAGTTATGATTACGTTATCTAACTCTAGTAGAGGGTTGTCCTTTCTTAACGGCTCATTCTCCAAAACATCTAATCCAGCGCCAGAGATCCATCGATTTTTTAGAGCTTTATATAATGCTTTTTCATCTATGACTCTTCCCCTAGAAGTATTTATCAAAAAGGCGTGGCTTTTCATCTTCCTAAGTTCGTCTTCTCCGATCATATGATAGGTTTCCTTTGTTAGGGGAACATGAATTGTGATTAAATCCGATTCTTTTAGAAGAGTGTTGAGGTCAACGCTTTCAACCATGTTTTCCTTAAAGACTCTAGAGGGTTGATGGGGATCATAGGCAATCAACTTTACCTCAAATCCTCTTAATCTTTGGGCAACCTTTCTTCCAATCCTTCCAAAACCAATTATACCGACTGTTTTACCTTTAAGTCTAATTATAGGTTGAAATTTTTTCCAATCCCATTCTCCGCGTTTTGTACTTTCATAAATCCATGGGATCTTCCTAATTAATGAAAGCATTAGACTCAGCGCGTGATCTGCAACGTCTGTAATGTCGTAGATGACGTTTGCCACCATTACTCCATTCTCCGTTGCCGCCTCTAAATCTATATTGTCAACTCCTATTCCGTAGCGGACAATTATCTTCACATTTTTAAGATTCTCTATAACTCTCCTCGTTATTGGAGCATAATGATTTAATAATCCATCAGCATCACTACAATATTTAATTACTTCATCTTCAGTTTTACATTGAAATTTTACTAGTTCAGCGCCTATCTTCGATAAAATCTCCCGTTCAATCTCATGGGATTCATACCTAGAATCCGTTATCGCAACCTTAAATTTATTCAACCTGCTCACCGAGAAAGAAAAATAGAAGATAAGGCTACATTAATATAAACCTCTAATTTATGGCTATTTTTCCTAAAAAGTTGAAAATTTCGATTATCACCACTAATAATTTTGAGAAGGGAAGGCTACCCATGTATTTACTATATTAGTTTCTATTCTTCTTCAGCGCTTTCTTCCTCAGACTTCTTCACCAATGCCGACTTTTCTATTGACGCTCTCTCCATAACGTCTTCTGCAACATATATGTCTGCTCCAGCCCTCACCGTAAGTGCTATCACATCGCTTGGTCTACCTTCAATCTCGAATTCTCTTTCACCAGACTTAAGAACTATCTTTGCCAAAAACCTATTTGATTGGAGATCATAAACTTTCCCACTTTCAACCTCAACGCTTAGCTTGTCCAGAACTTTCATCATAAAATCATGCGTGTTTAACACCGGCAATTGAATATCTCTAAGAGCTGCGACTATTGATGAGGCTTCCATTCCGCCTACAAATATTAGTAAAACTCTTTCCCTATTATCTTCGAGGAGAAGAGCTGGCGCCGGTCCATATGGAGTATTGACTTGAACAACATCTGAAACCTGAACTTTAACAAATTCTTCCAAAACTCTTACTTCCAAGCTGGCAATAAGGTATCATTGATTTACTAGGTTATAAATGTTTGGTAAGATTTAAAGATATATGAAGACATTAAATGAGAAGAAGATTGATTGGTGGAATGTTTTGAGCGAGAAAAATGTTGTTAGGGTTCATTCATGGGAGGAGTTTAAGAAGCTACTGATTAAATATGATGTTAAGGAAATAGCTTACAGAATTGAAATGAGCATTCCAGCCAGAGACCTAACGTCTCTGAGACTCATCTTTTTAACTAGAAACACGCAATACGTGTTTATTGACACAGCTTTAGGGAATAAATTAAGAAGAACTGGGATACCGATTTCCGTGGATAAGATGGGAAATCGATATATAAGGGATGAAGATGTCATGGATTTTATAAGACGCGAATTGAATAAAAGAGATCTGAAATTTTATTCATATTGGTCGATGTAAAATTCGTGAAAAAGATTTTTCCGAGCTTGAGAAGTAGATTTTAGTGTGCATTTCCATTACCAAAATGAGGAGAAGAAGATTGAAGGATAAATTCTTTGCTTTATTTGGGTTCATAGGTCCCTTGATTGCTTATGCATCTATAGGCTTGTCAATTTATCTATCCGGATGGTTTAGTTGGGAGAGAAACGCGCTAAGTGATCTTGGGCATGCGCAGAAAAGCGTTGTTGCACCAATATTTAATTTCGGTTTATTGATAGCCGGTTTCATAATAACCCTTTATTCAGTTAAGTCTTTAAGCAAATATGCAAAAAATACAAGCATATCGCTGGCTTTCTCGGCTTTAATGCTCCAAACTGTAGCAACCTTCGATGAAATATATGGCAGCTTACATTTTCTGGTGTCCATATTGTTTTTTGTTTCAGCGGGCTTATCATGCGTAATATACTTTATGGAAAAGAAGTCTCTTGTAGCGCTTGTAGCGTTCGTCGTGGGATTAATGGCTTGGATACTCTATTGGTTTGACTTGTATAAAGCTGGCATCGCAGTGCCGGAAATTATATCGGCCATAGCGGTTACCTCATGCATTATCGAAGCCTCACTTAAAATTTTATGGAAAAAGTAGTCCCAAAGGTTTTAAACAAAGTTGGAAAACGCTATATTCTCCCTAGAAACATTATTTTCTACGGATCAATGTTTAGGAGATGCTATGCTTGAAGAAGATTTCTTTTAGGGATATAGGATTAAAATATACTTTAAGCCCCTATGACAAGCCAGTGGCCTATGTAAACCCTGGAGAAAGCATTGTAATTGAGGTTGAAGACGCTTGCTCTGGACAGATAAGGAAAGCGGGTGATATGAGGGATAGAAGGAAAATTCCTTTCGGAAATCCCGTGGTTGGACCAATATATGTGGAGGGTGCGAGAAAAGGCGGGATACTTACAGTCTTCATAGAAGACATTAAACCTACAATAGGGCAGGGCGCAACTTATCTCTCAGAGTTTAGCGAAAAATATCTCACAGAGGTTCCGATGCTGAGGTTTTTGAAGTCAGGTCTACCATCAAAAGTGAAAATATGTAAGATAGAGAATAACACAGTTTATTTTGATAGAATAAAGTTGCCGTATAAACCCATGATCGGCACTATAGGAACAGCACCGCATCCGGAGATCGAGGGAATCTCCTCAAGCCTCCTTCCGGGAAAACATGGTGGAAACATGGATTTACCAGACGTCTGTCCCGGAAATAAAATAAGTTTTCCAATTTTTCATGATGGAGCTTTGCTCTATGTGGGGGATGTCCATGCGATACAGGGCGACGGGGAAATTTCTGGTACAGCTGTGGAAATGCCTGCTGAAATCACCTTAAAAGTTGATGTAGGTAATGAAAGAATCAATTGGCCTAGAATAGAAAGTAATCGAGAGATGATGTGTGTTGCAACAACAGGTCCTGGAAGAAGCTTTGAGGATGCCATAAGATTAGCGTTTCTAGAGCTGGTCTTATGGATTGAGGAGAGATATGGAATAGATAGGTTTGATGGGTTGATGCTTTGCTCTCAAGTGGGCAAGATAAGAGTTGGAAATTTATGGACTGTTGCGGCAAAAATAGAGAAGAAGTATCTTACTGGATAACTAGGTTTATCTGCCTGCCAATCTCACTTGACTGATCTTCACTGATGGGAAGAAGTGTCCTTTTCCGAAGGTTCTTCCCTCTTTTGAAATTAATTCAATGTTTCTGTAGAGGTCTAGGATATGGCCTCCAGCCATCAAATTTTTCACCGGATGCCTTTTTTCGCCGTTCTCTATCAAGAAACCTTCATCTATTGTTGTCGAAAATTCTCCTGAAACCATGTTTGGTAGAAACGATGCCCTTGAAACCAAAATCCCCTTCCTAGTTTCGGCGATTATCTCCTCTAGAGAGGCATCTCCAGGCTTAACTCTAATGTTGGTTGGTCCTGCGTCCACATATCCACTATAGCCTCTTCTAGCCGCATGTCCCGTTGACTCAACATCCATTATTCCAGCCGAATATGAGTTATGTAGAAATGATAAAATTCTGCCCTTATCTACAACATTTAATGGTCTTCTAGGGACACCTTCACCATCATATGTACTGCTTGCCACCGCTCCTGGAATAGTTCCGTCATCCCAGATCTCAAGAGTTTCCGGAGCCACCTGTTTATCTAACAGCCTTGACGCGAAGGTTCTTCCCTTAACTGCTGGTTCTCCAGATAAAGCCGCCAATAGAGCTGAAAACAATGATCCAGAAGACTCCGGTAACAGGATTATTGGCAATACTCCACTTTCTATTTTCTTTGAACCAAATTGCTCTATGGCTTTTTCAGCAGCCCTTCTTCCAATTTTATGAAGGTCTATTTCTGAAAGAGATGTGGCGTAGTCAAATTCATAGGAGCTTCCAACATCGTTCCCCTCCCTATACACAGCCTGTAATGAAGCTGAAACAAATGTTTTTTCAGCCTCAAATGACACGCCAGTAGAGGTCATTAGACAAGCCTTAGCGTGACTTGCGGCGAAACCTCCTCGATACATTGCGCCTCTACGGACAGCTTCAGCCGCATTGATCATTTCCCTTGAAAATTCTCCAATGTCTTCAAGCGTTAAGCCAATAACTTTCTTATCGCATAAACCCGGAATCTCGGGAGCCCTAGATGGACTGGGTATGCCCTTAAAGTAGGGGTCTGGCTGTGCCGCTTTAGCGAAGCCAGCCGCCTGTTTAACAACAGCCTCAATATCCTTATCCTCTAGGCTTTGAGAAGAGGCTACTCCTAAACCCTTATTTTTGAAAACTCTGATGCCTATGCCAACATCCGTTCGCGCCGAAGCTTCCTTAATCCCTTTGCCCATGATGTCAACTTCTAAAATTTTAGCGTAGGAAGTAAATACATCGTAGAAGTCTACATCTAGTCTAGAGAGGAGGCGCATGGCTTTTTCAGCCGGCGTATATAGGTCTAATACTTCCATTTTTTTCACCTTCTTCCCCCAACTACTACTCCATCTATTCTGAAGTGTGGTGCGCCAGCATCAACGTACATGCCCTGACCGCTTTTACCGCATCTTCCCGGCATATTCATTTTGAAGTCTTTGCCAACGGCTGAAATGTTCTTGAGGGCTTCAAGGGTTAAGCCGCTTATAGCAACATCTCTTAAATGCTCTGTGAGCTCGCCTCTCTCTATTAACCAGGCTTCTTCAACTTTACATGTAAACTGCCCTTTCTGACATTCAACATAACCATATTGAGAGCCAGCCAAATATAAGCCGTAATCGATATCTTCTAGAATTTCCTCAAAGCTCATATCTCTAGGCGCAAGATAAGTATTTGACATTCTTACAATCGGCGGGTAATGATGGGACGCTGCCCTAGCGCTTCCCTCCGGCTTGCCGCCAACTTTTGCAGCTGATTCAAGCGAATGTAAAAATCCCATTAAAACCCCATCCTTTACAAGCAAGTGTGGCTTGGCTTTCGTTCCTTCATGATCATATTTAAAGTGGCCGAACCCTATTTTCGTTGGATCATCAATTATTGTCACCAAACTACTCGCTATTTTCCGGCCAATCTTATCGGATATTATTGATTGACCGGCGAAAACTAGGTCGCCTTCACTATTGTGTCCAAATGCCTCATGAATAAATAATCCGCCTACTCTTGGATCAACAACCACTGTATATGTGCCTCTAGGTGGTGGGCGAGCGCTTAAAAGGCTAACGGCTTTCTTAGCAGCTTTAAGCGAAAAATTTTCAATTTCAATGTTTTCCACGAGCTCGTAGCCAGCGACGTTTCCAATGTTTTCATAGCCTTCTTGCATGTTTTCGCCTTCTTTGGCTATGACTCTACAGCGCACATATGTTCTTGGAGTTACTTCTTCAACCATTGTTCCAAAAGAGTTGCAAACGGCAACTCTAGTTACAATATCTCTGTAAGCAACGAAGGTGTCTTTAACCCTATTACTGAATGACCTAGCAGCCTCTTCTATTTCAAGCATCCTTTTTGTCTTCTCTTCTGGACTAACATCTTCGGATTTAATTTTCACATCATGTATAACGGTGTCAACCGAAGGTTCAACTTCCACTATCTTCGCTTCCTCTCCAGTCTGGGCCGTTATTGCTTTGGCGCTACTAATAGCATCTTTCAAAACTTTTTTGGCGCCAGGCTTAGTAACTATGTTTGTTGATGCAAAACCCCACCTATCGTTAACGATAACTCGAACCCCAATACCCCTCAATATCCCAAAGGACAAAGCTCTTGCCACGCCGTTCTCAACACTTATGCTGTTGCTTCTCTGCTCAAAATATCTTGCTTCACAGAAACTTGCACCTTCCTTAAGTCCCATTTCAACAATCCATTCAAGAACATCTCTCAAAGGGAAACACCGATAGTAAATTAGAATGTGAAATATAAATTTCTTAGAGTGGTGGGGGAATTAGCTTCCTCTCACGGGACAAAGTTTTCGACCATTTAATGAAATCTGCACTAGGAGGTTCATCAACATAAAGCTTTTTTCTAACAGCCTCTAAAATCACATTTTTTCTTCCTAAGAATTCTGCCGCTGTTAAAACTCTATGATTAACGTTCAATGCGGCTTCGACAACCGGCTTTATAATCGACCTCCAATTTTCATCCCTCAATATATGATGATCTAAGATTACCGTGGAGACATGTTTAACAATTATTGTTAAGTTATTTATTGCCAACGCTATGCTTTCACGACGTATTCTAAAATCAGATAAATATGTCGGCGGACCTCCAATAATGGCTAGATCAGGCTTTTCTTTAAGAATCATATGCAAAGTTTCCGGGACCATAGGCCCCTGAACATCAGGCGCAAATAAAAAACGTTCCTTCCCATACTTAATGGTGGTCATTAAAACCCAGCCCAGATTAGAGTTTTCGGGTCCATGGAAAACTGGTTTAGAAAACGATATAATCGTGTCTCCAAATGCGAATGATTTTCCGTCAGCAAATTCGAGGCTGCTGGCATGTTTCCCGCTGGTTTTGGTGAAAAGCCATCCACGTCGCCTCTGACTAAAATTAATGTTATTCTTATAGCTTTTCGCTAAAACAATTTTCCCCTTGTAGATTTTCTCAGCTATTTCAGCCGAGCACCAATTATACGCCCAATCAGTATAAGATGGCGTGTGATGATCAAAGTGATAGTGGCTAACGGTTATTACATCAGCTTTTTCAGCAAATTTTATGATAGCCTCTCTCCTCTCTTTAAGCGCAACGTACTCCCTAGGATGAGGGGAAAAACCATATCTATTTGGACCGAGCGATACGCCGGCATCAAGAAGGATCTTTACATCCGGGGTTTCAATATAAGTACACATGGATCTAACGCCAAAGCTCTCAAAAGCAACTGGCAGAACCATGATTTTCTCAAGGGGACATCCATTTTCTTTCATGGCGCTTCTCTTTTGATGGTTATTATAAGGATTAGGCCCACTAAGTAAAGGAGAGTCAAGAAGATTATTAAGTTTATTATTGCAGATAAGCATCTAGACTAGCTGCCCAAAATAAATAGGCGAATATTTAAGTGGGCTCCACACTCAAGATCCACATCACGCGGGCGGTAGTTTCAGAAGGGTCAGATCTGTCATCGCCCACCAAATATTTTAAGAAAAGGAAAGGGATATTTAAGCGCATCTTTAGGTAAGGTTTCCCTCTTAATGTATTTGATCCGATAAACTAAAGACTATTTTATTTGAATTTTACTGGAAGGTATTTTGCTTCAGCTTCAAACATTTCGTCAACCATTTTCCGTATTTCCTCTATG
>CAYNMB010000055.1:0-7861 GCA_964398235.1 uncultured Candidatus Bathyarchaeia archaeon
GTCATAGTTGTTCCATGGGAGAAGGCTTCTATAGTTGCTGAGGAGGCTAGGAAAATTGCGAATAAAGATAAGGAGGGTAGGAGGAGGCTTTATCAAGCTCTAGGTAAACCGCTGGATTGGACGGTTGAACCGCTTAAATAATCCCTCTCTCCCTCAACCCAATTTTTAAGGCTTCTCCTTTAGGCTGCTTAAGTGGGCTCTAGCCCTCTTAAGGACTGATGTAGCGGCGTTCATTAGGAAGGTTGTGTCCTTGCCAAGCGTGATGAGTTTAAAGCCGCGGTCTATAAGTTCCTCAGGCTCCCCTATCGGCGCTAGGATCCCAGGTTTCACGCCGCTTTTCTCCGCGGTTTCAATAATGGTGTTTAAGGCTTTCTCGAAGGTTGGGTGATGCCATTGGGCATATACGCCGAGCGACATGGATAGGTCGTTGGGGCCGACAAATAATGCTTTAACCCCCTCAACTGAGAGGATTTCTTCAAGGTTTTCCACCGCCTCCCTAGTCTCTATCTGGGGGATGACTAAAATCTCCCTGTTGGCGCTGGACACGTATTCCGGATCCCTTAAGACGGCTCTTCTAGGACCGTAGCTTCTCGCACCCTTCGGCGGATAGAGAGCATAATTTAACGCCTTTAGGATATCGTTCCTTGTGTTGACGAGGGGGATTATTATTCCATGGGCTCCGACATCTAGGGCGCTGTTAATCATTGCATAATCGTTTTGCGGAACCCTTACAATCGGGGTTGTCTGAGAATAGCTCATGGACTGCATTAGATTTTGAACGGTTTCAATGTTGAGTGGAGCATGCTGCATATCTATATTTATGAAATCGAAGCCGATTCCACCAAGTATTTCCGTGACGTCGGGATGCCCTATGGTAACCGTGACTCCGAAAGCAACTTCACCATGCTCCAAAACATCCTTTAATCTATTTCTCAATCCACCTACCTCCAATCGGCAAGAGCCTACGCCATCCGCTATAAGTATTTCCTATGAAACTAAAAAGAATTAACTAGATGGATGAAACGTCGCTCAGCCTCCTTCCCCAACGTTAATTTTAAGGTTTATGCCACATATTTTCCTTTGGAGGATGATTAAATTGAGTTTGAAGAAAATTGGCTTCATCGGCTTGGGCATTATGGGTAAGCCTATGGCCATGAACCTTCTTAAGGCTGGGTATCCGCTAACCGTCTGGAACAGAACTAGATCTAAAATGGATGAGCTTGTCGCCATGGGGGCTTATGGCGCAGAATCCCCAAAGGAGGTTGCTGAAAGATCAGATGTCGTCATAACCATGGTTACGGATGCAGCGGCCGTTGAGCAAGTCATTTTAGGACCCAATGGAGTTATCCATGGGGCGAGACCCGGATTAATAGTTATTGACATGAGCACCATATCGCCCATAGCCGCCCGCAGAATAGCCAGGGAGCTCGAAAAGAAGGGCGTTAAAATGCTTGATGCTCCTGTAAGCGGCGGTGAGAAGGGCGCTAAGGAGGCAACCCTCTCAATAATGGTCGGCGGTCCAAAGGAGGTTTTCGAAGAATGCCTACCAATCTTCAAGTGTCTTGGAAAAAGAATCACTTACATGGGTTCAGCAGGTATGGGTCAAACAGCCAAAATGTGCAATCAGGTTGTCTGCGCATTGAATATTCAAGCCGTCTGCGAGGGCTTGATGCTTGGGGCTAAGGCGGGACTAGACGTTGAAAGGCTTCTAGAGGCGATTTCAGGCGGGGCCGCAAGCTCATGGATGCTCATAAACCTAGGGCCAAAGATGATAAAGAGGGACTTTAAGCCCGGCTTTAAGATAAGGCATCAGCAGAAAGATTTACGCTACGCTCTGGAGCTCGCCGCTGAGCTGAAGCTTCCGCTGCCTGGAACAGCGATTGTTCACCAGATGCTGAGGGCTGTTGAGGCTGAGGGATTGGGTGAAGCGGGGACATCGGCGGCTATAGTCGCTATGGAGAAGCTTGCTGGAAGAAAAATAAGAGAATAGAAAGCTTTCAGGCCCTTATTGGGCTTCATCCCATTTTTTCTTTCTTCATTAAATATTCATGTATGGCTCTAGCAGCCTTCTTTCCGGCGCCCATGGCGCTTATAACGGTTGCTTCACCGGTCACTATGTCGCCGCCGGCATAGACGCCTTCGATGCTTGTCCGCATGTTTTCGTCAACTATTATTACGCCGCCCCTACCTGTCTTTAAGCCCGGTGTAGTCTGCTGGATGAGCGGATTCGTTCTCCTTCCAATTGCGATTACAACTGAATCCACATCCATGAGGAAGTTTGAGCCCTCTATGGGTATGGGTCTCCTTCTCCCAGACTCGTCTGGTGGCCCCAGCCTCATTTGAACGCATTCCATTTTTTTAACCCATCCGCGTTCATCTCCATGGAAGGCAACGGGGGTTCTTAGGAGATCGAATATTACGCCCTCCTCCTCAGCGTTTTCTATTTCCTCGCGTCTAGCCGGCATCTCCCTCCTAGATCTTCTGTAAACTATGTGGACTTCCCCTGCCCCAAGCCTTATGGCGCATCTTGCAGCATCCATAGCCACGTTTCCAGCGCCTATAACCGCAACCCTATCGCCGACTTTAATCGGCGTATCATATTTAGGAAACATGTAGGCTTTCATTAAATTGACGCGTATCAAAAACTCGTTTGCACTATATATTCCACAAAGATTCTCCCCCGGAATCCCTAGAAAGTTTGGTAATCCCGCTCCGGTTCCAATGAAAACTGCGTCGAATCCTTCATCCCTCAAAAGCTCCGGAATCGTGTAGGCTTTGCCAATAACCGTGTTTGTTTCTATTTTGACTCCAAGTTTCTTAACATAGTCAACTTCAGCCCTAACTATCCTTTTAGGAAGCCTAAACTCCGGGATCCCATACATTAATACTCCGCCCGGCTCATGGAGAGCTTCAAAAACAACTACCTCATGACCAAGCCTAGCCAAGTCGGCGGCTACAGTTAATCCAGCTGGGCCTGAACCAATAACGGCGACTCGCTTCCCAGTTGGAGGCGCCCTCTCCGGAATTTCAACGCCATGCTCCAGCTCCCAGTCAGCTACAAAGCGCTCAAGCCTACCTATCGAAACCGGATCCCCCCTTCTCCCCAAAACGCATTTCATCTGACACTGATTTTCCTGGGGGCAGACTCTCCCGCAAATGGCTGGCAGATTATTTTTCTCCTTTATCTTCCTTATAGCCTCCCGAAACTTTCCCTCCCTAATCAGGGAGATGAAGGCTGGTATGTCTATTCCAACGGGGCATCCAAGCACGCATTGAGGGTTCTTGCATTGGAGGCATCTCTCAGCCTCCATCATGGCCTGCTCTTCACTATAGCCTAGAGCCACCTCATCGAAGCTACGTATTCTCTCCTCTATGGGTCGCTTTGGCATTGGAACAGCCTTAAAACGATTCCATCCCGCCATTTAAGACTCCTCCATGCGTTGGAGAGCCGCCTTTTCCTCCTCAACATACATTCGCAGCCGATTCATTAGCTCCCGGAAATCAACTTGATGGGCGTCGAAATCCGGTCCGTCGACGCATGCAAACCTTCTCTTTCCTCCAACCGTAACTCGGCAGCAGCCGCACATTCCGGTTCCATCAACCATGATTGGGTTTAGGCTTACAATGGTTTTTATTCCATAGGGTCTTGTAACTTCAGCCACGGCTCTCATCATTGGAACCGGACCGGCTGCCATAACTAGATCGAATTTTTCACCCTTCTCTAAAAGCATTTTTAGAACATCTGAGGTGAATCCCTTCACTCCCTTAGATCCGTCGTCGGTTGAAATGTAGATTTCATCGCTTAGTTCGCTTAGCTCCTTCTCCATTAGGAGTAGGCTTGCGGTTCTAGCCCCAATGATTGTTGTAACATGGTTGCCGAATTTTTTGAGGGCGCGCACCCAGGGATAGATTAAACCCGTAGCAACTCCCCCTCCAACAACGGCGACTCTGCCGTAATATTTTATTTCAGTTGGGTTGCCGAGGGGACCGGCTACATCCTCAATGTAGTCTCCGGCATTTAATCTTCCAAGCTTTTTGGTTGAAACTCCAACCTCCTGGAAAATCAGTGTGATTGTTCCTTCTTCAGCGTTCCAGTCGACGAGTGTTAGGGGGAATCTTTCACCATACTCGTCAACTTTAAGGATCACGAACTGTCCGGGCTTAGCTTTCCTCGCTATGATTGGGGCGGAAACCACCATGCGCTTAATTCCCGGCGCAATCTCCTCTTTACATATTATCCTAAAGTTTTTCATATTCTCGCCTGGCGGCAAAGAATTTTCAATAATATCTGCAGTAGTAGATTTAAAAATATCGTTTCAGGCGGCTCAATCTAAATTCTTAATATGACTTCCTTAACATACTTTTTCATTATTTCAGAAAACTCTTCTATAATCTTCCGGTCGTAGGGTTTAATTTTCCTAAATTTTTCTTCTAGAGCGTTTTCTGGAATGAATTGTTGGAAGGCGAAGCGTCTAGCCCCCTCAACCAGCTCCCCCATTTTCGGCACGTCCTCTCTTTCAACTATTATTGGAACAACGGTGTTTCTGAACTCGTAGTCGACGACGTCTTCCCTAAGCATGTTGATTGTCTTCCGCAGTCCGCTGGTTTCCTTAGCGCCGAGCATAGGATACTTTTCCAAGGAGGTTTTAACGTCTACTGCAACGTAGTCGACGTGGTCTAAGCATTGCTCAAGCATTTTTGGGAAAAATCCGTTTGTATCAAGTTTAACTGCGAAGCCCCTATCCTTAAGCTTCCTGATGAAGGCTGGGAGGTCTTTGTGGATTAGTGGTTCTCCACCGGTTATGACAACGGCGTCAATAAACCTTCTCCTAGACTCAAGTATCTCTAGGACTTGACTCTCAGAAAGAAATGGAGGCTGAGGGTCAACAACTATCCTCCAATTTTGACAGTAGGGGCAGCGTAGATTACATCCAGGTGTAAAGAGAATGCTGGAAATTCTGCCGGGAAAATCTATTAAACTCGTTTTCTGCAGTCCGCTGAAAATCATTCTAGCCCCATTTCCCCCGCTTATGAAGTTATGCTGAGACCGCTGAAACCGCAAAAACCACCGATTTGTCAAAGTTTCTTCTTATCCTAAACTCAGACTGCTTTCCATCATTCCATTGATCCACAGGCCTAAAGTAGCCTACAACCCTAGAATAGACTTCACATTTAGATCCGCAGCTTGGGCATACGTTATGTTCGCCGCTGAGGTATCCGTGGGTTGGACATATGCTGAAGGTTGGTGTTAGGGTGAAGTATGGTATGTGGAAGCTGTATGCAACCTTCTCAACTAGGAGGGCGGCTTCCCTCCAAGAGTATAGTCTCTCCCCTAGGAATATGTGGAAAACTGTTCCACCCGTGTAGAGGGTTTGAAGCTTATCCTGATGCTCAAGAGCCTCAAATAAGTCTCCATCATAGTCCACTGGCAGATGGGTTGAATTCGTGTAGAATGGCTCGGCTCCCTGAGACAGATACCTCTCATTCGCAACAATTATGTCGGGATACTTCTTCTTATCGATTCTAGCAAGCCTGTAGGAGGTTCCCTCAGCCGGGGTTGCCTCAAGATTATATAGGTTTCCAGTCTCCTCCTGATACTCCATGAGCCTCCTCCGCATGAATTTGAGGGTTTTTACCGCAAACTTTAAGCCCTCCTCAGTTTCGATTCCGAATCCAAACATGTTCAGCAAAGCCTCATTCATGCCTATTATGCCTATGGTTGAGAAGTGGTTCTTCCAGTATTTTCCATAAGCCTCCTTAATGAAGCGTAGATAATGCTTAGAGTATGGATACAAACCCTTCTCGGTGAATCTCTCCAAAACCTTACGCTTTATTTCTAGGCTGTCTCTCGCAAGATCCATCAGGTCTCCAAGCCTCTCAAAGAATCTGTCTTCATCCCTAGCTAGATAGCCTATTCTCGGAAGATTGATTGTTACGACGCCTATTGAGCCTGTAAGCGGGTTTGCTCCGAAGAATCCTCCCCCACGCTTACGCAGCTCCCTATTGTCTATTCTCAGGCGGCAGCACATTGAACGCACGTCTTCAGGCTTCATGTCACTGTTTATGAAGTTTGAGAAGTATGGCACACCGTATTTGGCGGTAACCTCAAATATTTTCTGCGAGACAGGTGACTCCCAGTCAAAATCCCTTGTTATGTTGTAGGTTGGTATCGGGAAGGTGAATATTCTGCCCCTAGCGTCTCCCTCAAGCATCAGCTCGGCGAAAGCCATGTTAAACATGTCAACTTCCTCCTGCATGTCGCCGTAGGTGTCATCAACTATTTTGCCGCCGTAAACCACGGGCTCATCCCTCATGAATTCCGGAACCTTGAGGTCAAGCGTCACGTTAGTGAAGGGCGTTTGGAAGCCGACCCTCGTTGGAACATTAATGTTGAATATGAATTCTTGGAGAGCCTGCTTAACCTCCTTATAGTCTAGGGCATCGTAGCGTATGAATGGTGCGAGCAGGGTGTCGAAGTTGCTGAAGGCTTGGGCTCCAGCGGCTTCACCCTGCAGGGTGTAGAAGAAGTTCACCACCTGCCCTAAAGCTGTCCTTAAGTGTTTTGGAGGCTTGCTCTCAATTTTTCCGCGGACTCCCCTGAATCCTGAAAGCAGAAGCTCCCTTAGATCCCATCCCACACAGTAGGGTCCTAGAACACCTAAATCATGTATGTGCATGTCGCCTGAATAATGGGCTTTACTGATGTTTGGGGGATAAATCCTATTCGTCCAGTAGCGTTCAATAACCTTGGTTGTCAAATAATTGTTCAGTCCCTGAAGCGAAAAGCTCATGTTGGAGTTTTCGCGGACATACCAGTCCTCGAGATTAAGGTATTGCTCCACAAGCTCGGATGAGCTGAGGATTTCGGCGAGCTCCCTTAAATCCTGATGCTGTTTTCGATAAAGTATGTAGGCTTTCGCTATTCTCACCTGACCGTTTTTGATGAGAACCTTCTCAACAATGTCCTGAATCTCCTCAACTGTTGGCACTCCGTCTTCGCCGAATTCCCTCCTTAATTCCTCAACAACTTGATTGCTTAATCGTTTAACCAGCTCCTCATCTCTCTCGCCAACAGCTCTAGTAGCCTTTCTTATGGCATTGGTTATGCGCTCCTGATCAAAGGGCTCCAACCTGCCGTCTCTCTTCCGAACATACTTCAAGACTTACACCTCAGCGGAGGATTCTCAGTTCTCGCCTTTCCCCTTTATTGTATGGGGGATACAAAAATTTAAATTCTTTTATCTAATTTTTTAGATAAAAGAAAATTCCGAAAAAATCGATTTTTTTCGAAAAGAAGCGAAATTTCCAGGTTTTCTTCAACCCAGTCAATTCCCTAGCTTACGTAATTGTATCAATTCAAGCTTTACCAAATTTTTATAGTTTCATGTCAATTTTTTAAAAAAGCTTCGTTTCCTCCCCCAACAACTTTTACATTCCAGTAGCTCATCCATAATTTAGGCTGAACAAATGATGAAGACATATATTGGATTACTTGGAGCTTATTTTTGGAGATGAAGAGGGATGGGGAAGCTCCTGCTTGATGAAATGTATTCCGGCTTGAAGGAGTATTTTGAGCTTCTAGGATGGGAGGTTCTAACGGTTCAGGAGGCTGGATTGCAGGGGGCTAGAGACAAGGACATAGTGCTCTACGCGAAGAAAAACAACCTCATCCTAGTAACCCAGGATCAGAAGCTAGCCGACATGGCTGAAATACTGCGAGCCAAATATGTGCTGGTGTCAAGCGGATTAATAGCCAAGGTGGCTGATGAAAAGATAAGAGAAAAATATCCGAAAATCAAGAAGCCGTGAAATTCCCATCTAGATTAAAGAAACAGGCATAAAATTTTTATCTAACCGTTAC
>CAYNMB010000056.1:0-7857 GCA_964398235.1 uncultured Candidatus Bathyarchaeia archaeon
ATAAGTACTGCTGGCGGCGCATTAATAGAGTTCTTAATGGGCAGAAGATTGCCGGGAGTAGCTGCGTTAGAGGAAGCTGCAAAAAGAAAACGCTAACTTGCCTCCTCTTTTTTGATGGAGAGAGTTTTTCCGTTTTATTTCGGCACGGTTAATACTCTTATATAGTCTCCAACATCGGCGCAGCTGTCCGCTGCATCCTCCATATAATCGGCTAAATCCTTTAAAATCATTAAAATTGCTGGGTTAATTTTATCGCCATAGTTTAATAGTAGAGATTTTATTGCTAAATGTTGACTGTCAACTTTTTTCTCTTCATCCTCAACTCTCATTGAAAGATTTCTTGCTTCTCGTGGATTTTCGCCTAAAAGTCTTAAACTTTC
The DNA here is from genome assembly GCA_964398235.1 of uncultured Candidatus Bathyarchaeia archaeon. GTDB lineage: Archaea > Thermoproteota > Bathyarchaeia > Bathyarchaeales > DTEX01 > DTEX01. The sequence continues at coordinate 381 of CAYNMB010000056.1, forward strand.
TTTGAGCGTTGCGGCGCATTTAACTAGGGCTGAAGACATTTCCAGAAATGTTTTCCAAACATCCTTTGGCACGTTAACATCTAATAAAATCTTTATGCTTCTAGCGGAGTCTTTAACGAAGTCTGCCATAACATCTAATCGCTTGACAAGATGCATAATGTCCTCCCTATCTTTCGGCAATAATGCTCCTCTAGTTAACTCCTCAAACACTTTCCTTCTAAGATCGTCTATTTCTTCTTCAACCAAAAACAACCTTTCTATAATTTTTCTTGAAGATTCTTTATCTCCAAAATAAATAGTCTTTATCGCTCTCTCTAAATCATTCACTGTTTCAAGGGCTAACGTCATCTGTCGATACGCAATGTCAAGAACCTTATTTTTCCGCCTTCTTTCAAACCATCGCTCCATTAATAAGGTCTCCTTGCAAAATTTAAGAAATCAGAAATCATTATATTAATTTTTTCATCTAAAAGTTTCTAAGGCTATTGCTCTCTCCAACCCTTCCTTTGGATAGGGATATAGAAGCAAATACCTAGTGGGCAAAACCAGGTTTACGTGATCTCCAATTCTCCAATTTATTGCCTCGGAGGATAATGGAGCCTTCACCACCAGTGTTACATCATTGTCTGTAGAAACCTTAAAACGAAAAGAACTTCCTAAAAAGATTTTTTCCTCAATTACGCCTTTCCATGAATTCTTTGCTTTGCTAGTTTTTCTTCCCATAACTATAAACTCTGGCCGGATGACGACAACGATTTTCTTAGTTTCAGAATCGAGTTTACATGAGCTGAAAAAAACTTTTCCATTCACATCGACTTTCACATTTCCCCTCTCATCTATATCTATTAATTCACCTACGAAGAAATTTGCCTCGCCCACAAAGTTTGCTGTAAAAAGCGTTTTCGGACGTAAATAAAGTTCAAGCGGTGTACCAACTTCAACTATTTCACCCGATCTCATAACAACTATTCTGTCGGCGATTGACATAGCCTCTTCCTGATCATGGGTGACATGAATCGCAGTTAAACCCAAGTCTTTAACCAATCTCCTTAACTCATATCTCAAAACCTTTCTAACTTTGACGTCCAATGAACCGAGGGGTTCGTCGAACAAGAGTAAACGTGAGCCGGATGAAAGGGCTCTCGCAATAGCAGTTTTTTGTTGTGCGCCGCCACTAAGAGCACTAGGATGATCCTTAACTCTGTCTTGAAGCTTCATCATGTCAATTAACTCGTTAATGATGTTCTTAACACTAGATATGCTTAAACCCTTAACAAATGGACCGTAACTTACATTCTCATAAACAGTCATATGTGGAAATAAGGCTATTTCCTGGAAAACGTATCCTACGCCTCGATCTTGGATTGGAACATTATTCATTAGCTTATTATCTATGTAAATTTCACCTTCATCGGGCTCAATTATGCCTGCGATGCATTTTATTAAAGTTGTTTTTCCGCAGCCGCTTGGTCCAATAATGCATAGATACTCCTTATTCCTCACGTTGATGTTAATGTTTTTTATAGCCGTTATTTCGCCATATTTCTTAGTGACGTTAATTAGGCGCACAGAAGGAATACTATATCACCTCTAGTTCCCTATAGAGGCCTTCTGGAGGATAGGGATATAATTTTAGATGCTCAGTTCTTAAGCGAACAAAAACTTTTTCTCTAATCCTAAACCTCTTTACTCCTAGGAGAGTTGAAATTTTTGAGTTCACTATATCGCCATTATCAAGTAAAATTCTGTAGTTCATGAAGTCTCCCAAAAAGCTTATTTCCTCGATGGTTCCGGAAAAAAGATTTATCTCCTCTTTTCTTTCAGAAGCCTTCATGATTTCAGTTTTCTCCTCTCTTATCATTACAACAACTCTTTCACCATCTTTCCAGCCAGTTTCATTAACGCGTAAAAAGAAGCCGTTTTTTAATTGAATCCATGAACCATGAGCGTCGGTTTCAGCTATGAATCCTTCGAGAAAGTTTGCTCCTCCAACAAAATGAGCTACAAAAATGTTTTTCGGTTCATTGTATATTTGCCATGGTGTTCCCTCTTGTTGTTTTTCTCCATTTCTCAAGATAACTATCCTATCGGCTATGCTCATCGCCTCTTCTTGGTCATGGGTTACGTGAATTGTGGTCAAATTATTATCTTTAGCGATTTCCCTAAGTTTATATCTAAGCTCCATCCTTAACCTAGCATCTAAAGCTCCTAACGGTTCGTCTAAAAGTAATATTTTTGCTCCAGAAGCTAACCCTCTAGCTAAGGCTAAACGCTGTTGCATTCCGCCGCTTAGCTCATGAGGTAGCGCATTTGCTCTCCATGCTAGCCTCATCATTTCAAGCATCTGCATGCCTATCTTATAGGCTTCCTCTCGGCTTAACCCCTTAGATAATGGTCCAAAAGCAACGTTTTCAAGCGCTTTTAAATGTGGAAAGAGAGCATATTGCTGGGGAACATAAGCAACATTTCTCTCTTGTGGTGGGACATTATTCATAAGCCTGTTGTCAAAATAAATCTCGCCTTTCTCCGGCTTAATTATTCCAGCTATAAGCCTAAGCAAAGTTGTTTTTCCACTTCCAGTTGGACCTAAAATGCATACATACTCGCCATCATTAACGGTTAAACTTAGATTTTTAATTGCTGTAATATTGCCGAATCGTTTTGTCACATTGACTAGGCGTATGGTTGGCATGCTAACGCTTTCCTCCCCTCGTTAGAAATCTTAGGGCTAAAAGCGCGATAAAAGATGAAATTATGTAGATACCTGCCCCTAAAGCGCTCTGAGACTCCGTTATATGTTCACTAGTGATCCATTTAACAAGTAGCACTGGAAGAGTTTGATAATTTAGTGTTTTCATAACCGCTTTCGTAGCGCCAGTCTCGCCTAGAGATCGAGTAAATACTAGGACTGCCCCTGAGAAAATAGCATATTTAGTGAGAGGCAAAGTTATTCTCCTAAATATTGTGAAAGGCTTGGCTCCAAGAGTGCTCGCCGCCTCCTCTATTTCTGTTGGAATGCTTTCTATGGCTGCGGCCGCGGACTCAACAAAGTAGGTGTATGTTATAGTTGTATGGGAGAGCACTATTATCCAAAATTCTGGAATGAAAGCATATTTTCCCCAGAAGAGTCTTAATGAAACTCCCAAAGATATGGAGGGAACTATTATTGGTATGCTAATTAAAGCCTTTAAAATTTGGGTTGCTTTACCAAGTTTTTCCCTAGCAATCAATATGGCGGCTGGCAATCCAAAAACAATATTCATTAATGTGGATATGGAGCCCACCATGTATGAAATTGACATGCTCCGCCAGAAGTTACGCCAAGATTCTGATCCCGTAATAATTCCATTTATTGTTCCATCAAAGAATGCGCCTACCATTGGTAAGACAACAAATAATGATGGGACAATAACCACTATCAAAAAAACCAGAAGCGTCAAAATATCTCTAGATCTAACCATTTTTGAACTGCTAAGTTTTCTTTCAATTGAGGGGAATGCCCGCCGAACCGGAAACCTAAGTTTTGGAGCCAATAACCTTATTAAAAAGAATATTGCCACCGAAGAAATCAATAGAAGCGAGCTTATGTAGACTAGAACGCTCTCCCCAACCACGCCTATATTCCTAAATATAAATACTGGTCCATTTTCAAAATCTCCGGCAACCATCACCGTTGCCCCGGTCTCAGAGAGGGATCTGGCGAAAGCTAATAGAAAGGCTGCTATAATTCCAGGCTTAAGTAATGGTAGAGTGATTGTTCTAACAGCTGTAAATGGTTGAGCGCCTAGGGTTCTAGCGGCAACTTCGTAAACTTCCTTATAAGTTAAGAGTTCGCCAACCATTATTCTAACGATAACAGGATATGAAAAAGTGAAGTGGAGGAGTAACACTAGGAGAAAGCCTGGTGGAATAAATGATTCTACTCCTAAAACCTTAGATATCCCGTTTGGGCTACTCCAGAAAAGTAAAGCGGAATAGCCTAAAGCAGCTGTCGGTATAAGAAATGGTATATCAACTAACGTGTCTACAAAGTTTACGTACTTCATTTTACTTCGAACTATGAACCATGCAAGCGGTAATGCTGCCACTAAATCAAGAACCGCGACGATGAAAGCCATAACAAAGGAATTGATGACAGCTAAATTAGCGCGGGTAAATAAGCTTGGATCACGCTGTATTTCCCCCAATTTACCTATATTTTCGATAATTCCAGCTATTGGTGGAGTAAAAATCAATGCAAAGAAGAATATTAATGATGATCCATAAACAATATATTTAATCGAATTTTTCATTGAGATTTCATCAATTTTCTTTAGGAATCCCTCCATGACATAGGTTTTTGCAATCGCTTTTTCTCTTTCCATTTTCTCCTTCCTTTTCTCATGCATTAACCATATATATGTTATTCTGAGGGAAGTTTTCCCTCCTAAACTATGTAACAAAGTTTAATATATCTTCGGATAATAGCGCTATCCTGAAGGGTCAAAGATGAATGTCGCCCATATGATTGTGAAAGGAAGAGTTGTCGCCGGAACCGGCAATGGAAAGAAGTTTACATCCTTTTCATGGTTTAAAAAACAAGTTAAGGAAATACTGAATTTTGAACCATATCCTGGAACATTAAACCTGTCGATTTCAGAAGAGACATCAAACTTTTTGGAAAAAATATTTGGCAAAAATAATGGCTATGTGATAGTTCCTGAAAAAGGATACTTCCCTGCTCTTCTTTATAGGGCTCTCATAAATTTCAGAGTTAAGGGCGCTGTAATTAAACCATGTGTTCCTACATATCCAAAAAATATTTTGGAGCTAGTTGCTCCAGTATATCTGCGAGACTTCTTTAACTTAAAGGATGGTGATGAAGTTTATGTTAAAATATATTTCGAATAGTACTTTTTCCATTGTTGCAAGATGCCCGGAAACCCTTGCCTTAGGTGTGGCTGTTTCTTCAGCTTCCCTAGCGGTTGGAAGCGCGGTTCCTCACATTGAGCCTAATGTAGGTGCAATAGCAGTTCAAGGTTTAACTAACTTCTTTCATGGCATTAACGGGCTTAAGCTTTTACGAAAGGGGTTTTCGCCGCAAAATGTGCTTGAGAGTTTACTTAAAGAGGATCAAAAACGGGAAATGAGGCAAATATCAATTATTGATGTGCATGGTCGGAAAGCCGCTTTCACCGGGATGAGAACCCTAAATTATAGGGGACATTTAATTCAAGAAGACTGTATTGTCGCTGGTAATGCTCTAGCATCATACGCTGTGTTAGAGGCGATGGCTGAGGCTTTCATAAATTCTGAGGGTGAATGGCTTGCTGAACGCCTCATGAGGGCTCTAGAAGCTGGGCAGAGGGAGGGTGGAGATAGAAGAGGAGCATGGTCTGCAGCATTAGTGACAGTTGAAAGGGAGCCCTTACATGAATCCCGCCCAATAATAAACTTAAGAGTTGACTTACATAAAGAACCCATTAAGGAGCTAAGAAGAATATTTAATGCCTATAAAAATTGGCTTCAGATAATTCGTTAGTCTATCGCTCCCTTTTCCCCTCAATGAATTCTTCAACCCAAATCTTTGCTACGGAATCTTCAACCTGAACTGGTGGATGCTTAAAGGCGTATGCTGAAATGCTGATCAATGGGCCGGCTATCCCCCTGTCAAGAGCAATCTTCGTAGCTCTTATAACATCTATAACCACGCCAGCGCTATTAGCTGCATCTATGACCTCAAGTTTAGCCCAAACTGTTACCGGCTGATTTCCAAAGTTTCTGCCCCTAGCATAAATATAGCATATTTTCTTATTGCCTAAAAATGGAACAAAATCAGATGGCCCTATCCTAGTCGGCACTTTATAGGGAACCATGCTTGTAACGGCTTCTGTTTTACTTATGCGTTTGGATTTAAGTCTCTGTTCCATGGTCATGTTCTGAAAATCAGTGTCTCCGCCAATGTTCAATTGATAAGTTTCGTCAAGTATCACTCCTCGATCAACGAAAAGACTGGCGATCACCCGATGAAGTATTGTCGCTCCAAGTTGGCTTTTAATATCATCGCCGGCAACCGGAAGCCCGGCTTTCTCAAACTTAGCCGCCCATTCCTTATCGCTTGCAATAAATTCTGGGATGCAATTAACAAATGCGCATCCAGCCTCTAAAGCGGCTTGAGCGTAAAATCGTGTAGCTTTAAAACTGCCAACAGGCATGTAATTCACAAGAATATCCGCCCTAGTTTCTCTAAGAACTTCCGGAACATCCACAGGTTTTATCTCAGACTCAGAGTATACTTTAAAAGGCTCCTTCATATGTGGTCCAGCTCCATCAAGTATTGGCGCTGGTAAAACTTTAACTCCCAGTTTTGGCATGGAGTCGACGAACCGGGGGCAGCAATTTGGTTCGGTAAATATTGCTTCACTCAAGTCTTTTCCAATTTTCAGTTTATTGATCTCAAAGGCTGCAACAAACTTTATATCTTTAACATGATAGTCACCAAACTTAACGTGCATAAGTCCTGGAACAGTAGCATCCTCTTTAGCATCTTTATAATAATGCACGCCTTGAACAAGCGCTGAAGCACAGTTTCCAACACCAGCTATAGCCACTCTAATCTCAGTCAAATTAGATCCTCCATTTACAACACTTATTTTCCAAGGGAATATAAAACTATTCACTTTTTCAATTTTCCAGTAAAAAGCATCTCTAAAAATTTATTTGTAGCCAAGCTTAGCTTATCAATTAATTTACGTACGCTTTGAGGGGAGCCCTATGCAAAACGAGGAGAAAGATGAGGAGCTTGAAAAAATTAGGCAAAAAATGATTAGAGAGCTTATGCGTAAAAAATTGTCTCCGCAGGTTAATGAACCAGTGGAGATTACAGATTCAAACTTTGATAAAGTAGTTAAAAGTAGCCGCGTGGTGGTTGTTGATTGCTGGGCTCCATGGTGCGCTCCATGTAGAATGATGGCGCCAATAATAAATGAGCTAGCGAAAGAGTATGCGGGTAAAATTCTTTTCGGAAAATTAAACGTTGACAAGAATCCAAGAACTCCCGCTAGATATCAAATAATGAGTATTCCAACGTTTCTAGTGTTTAAGGAAGGAGTGCTTGTTGAAAGAATAATCGGCGCGATGCCTAAAAAGATTCTAGAGCAAAGGCTCATCAAATATATTTCGTCCTAGTTTTAAAGGCGGTTTAACTCTTTAAAGAAAAAGGTAAAATTAGGATAGCGAATTTAATGCATACTGGCGACGCTATACGTATTTCATGTCCAGTTTCTAAAGATTCTTTTCCTAGCCTTTCATTACGGATCTCTAGGATGATAAGACTTTTTTACTCTTCCGTCAATAACCAGCTTAGCTGGAGGCATATTTTTATTACTGCCTAAATTCAATGTATTTCTGGAGGCATAATTCATGTTGAGGATGAATGCTGACAGGCTTGTAAAAATTTCAGTTATAGGAGAAGTTTCAAGCCCTATCTTCTGGCGTT
>CAYNMB010000057.1:0-7850 GCA_964398235.1 uncultured Candidatus Bathyarchaeia archaeon
TTTTTCCGCAAAAACTTTTTAATCTCCTAATGATTTTTTATACTTCCATTCGATGAAGGGAAGTTGCTGAATGAAAAAACGTAGCTGGATACTTTTTACAGTAATGGTTATAATCTGGGGCTTAAATTGGGCAGCCATGAAAGTCGGGTTAAGTTTCGTTGATCCATTAAATCTTGTTATGCAGAGGCTTTCTTTGGCTTCAGTAGCTTTGTTACCGGTTCTCATATTGAGGAGAAGGCTTCTTCCCAGAGACTTCAATACTTGGCTTAAAATGATTTTACTTAGTTTAATTAACGCTTTTGGCATACTTTCCACTAATCTTGGCTTAATGTACGAAGCTTCTGGACTAAGTTCCCTCTTAACTTATACTCAACCTATCTTCGTTTTTTGTCTAGCCGTATCCTTCCTAGGTGAAAAAGCAACCCTAACCAAAGTTTTTGGAGTGATTTTAGGCTTTCTGGGAGTGTTTACACTTTACGCCAATAAGCTTTTCTCCTCAACAAATTATTCTTCAGTTTCAATCCTCCTTTTAATTTTAGGCGCATTTCTATGGGCTGTTACAGTAATTTACTACAAGAAGCTTTTGAGTCACGTAGATCCAGTCATTATGAATATTATTCAATTCCCAATTGGATCTATTTTTCTTTTGGCTCTCATTTTAATTTTCTGGAAGATAAACTTTAGCTTTCACGTAGCTTACATCTTTTCATTAATTTACATATCTGTGCTTGCATCCGCTTTAGCGGCGTCAATATGGCTCTTCCTTATAAGAGAGGAGGAAACAATAATTGTGTCAACATCAAGCTTTCTAGTTCCAGCCATAGCGCTTATTTTTGGCTCTCTCTTTTTGAAGGAACCAGTAGGCTTCTCTCTACTTATTGCTTTTATGCTAATACTTGTTGGAATTTATTTTGTAAATAGGGGTCGCTGAAGCATTTAAGTTGAGAGGAAGAATAAGCTACTGGCTTAATCAAAGGTTTTCTGAAGTTTAAAACAGCTCTTTTTCACCGATTTTTCTAAAGGTTTTTCCTCTAACTCTTATTGGCATGATAGCTTCATCTTCGAGTCTTCTGTCAGTAGTTTTTCTTTTTAGGGTTTCTCCACATATGCCCCCTGGTAATAAGCGTCTACCAATGCATATCGCGTAATTACACTTCGAGGGATTGCAGGGTTCATCAGTCCATCGGCACCAAACGATTCCTCCTCGAAATGTTGCAAAATTCTTCGCACATCTAAATTTTCTACATTTTGGAGAACATTTCTTTACTCCGGACAACGTTAACACACAACCCGCAGAGAAAGGAGTTTTGCCTTCATGAGCCAATCCTTATTTCTTTGAAAAATATACAAGCTATAAATAAACTTTTCTGAATAAAGCGCCTAATTTGGAACTCCGCAACGTATTAAAGTTCCCCCTCTAATTAAAATATGAATGAATATTATTTCGGGGTAATATTAATGCCAGTTTCTTTAATTAGGAAAAGAGATGGCAGATTAGTTCCTTTTGATCCCGATAGAATTAAAAATGCTATTCACAAGGCTATTTTGGCAGTTAAAAGTGAAGATGGAGAATTAGCTGCTAAGCTATCCGCTCAAGTCGTAGCCATAGTGGAGGAAAAATTTAAGAATAAAATACCTAGCGTTGAGGACGTACAAAATATAGTTGAACAAGTTTTAATCAAAAATGGCTACGATTCTATTGCTAAGGCTTATATCCTCTATAGACATAAACGGGCTGAGCTTAGAGAAAAGAAGAAACTGCTTGGAGTAACAGATGACTTAAAGCTTTCACTTAATGCTATAAGCGTCCTAGAAAGGCGATATTTGCTAAAGGATGAAACTGGAAGGGTTATTGAAACACCTTCACAAATGTTTCGAAGAGTCGCTAAAGCCATAGCGGCGCCGGACATAATATATGATAAAAATGCAAATCTAGAGAAAATTGAAGAAGAATTCTACAGAGTTATGACTAATCTGGAGTTTCTGCCAAACAGTCCAACGCTCATGAACGCTGGAACCGACATCGGGCAACTTTCAGCATGCTTTGTTCTCCCAGTAGGCGACTCGATTGAAGAGATTTTTAATGCACTAAAATATATGGCTCTCATACATAAATCTGGTGGAGGCACCGGCTTCTCATTTTCTAAACTTAGGCCACGTGGAGACGTGGTAAAATCAACGATGGGTGTAGCCAGCGGACCAGTTTCTTTCATGAAGATTTTTGATGTTGCGACCGATGTGATTAAGCAGGGTGGTAGAAGAAGAGGTGCAAACATGGGTATTCTCCGCGTGGATCATCCTGACATAATTGAATTTATCACCGCTAAAGAAAAAGAGGGGGTTCTAACGAATTTCAATATTTCTGTTGCCGTTACTGATGAATTCATGAATGCCGTTGAAAACGATAAGTATTATAGTTTAATTAACCCTAGAAACGGTAATGTTGTTAGGCGGCTGAAGGCTAGAGACGTATTCGATCTCATAGCAACAGCCGCATGGAAAACGGGTGATCCAGGCTTAATTTTCCTAGATGAAATCAACCGTAAAAATCCAACTCCGCATGTAGGGGTGATTGAGGCTACAAATCCATGCGGCGAGGTTCCGCTCTTACCTTATGAAAGCTGCAATTTAGGTTCAATAAATCTTTCAAAGATGGTTAAAGATGGAGAAATTGATTGGGATAAGCTTAGACAAACTGTGAGAATAGCTGTTCATTTCTTGGATAATGTTATAGATGCTAACAAATATCCAATACCGCAAATCGAAAGGGCTACAAAAGCAAATAGGAAAATAGGCTTAGGCGTTATGGGATTTGCGGAAATGCTCATAAAGCTTGGAATACCCTATAATTCGAAGGAGGCTGTTGCAACAGCTGAAAAAGTCATGTCCTTCATATCCAAGGAAGCTAGGAAGAAATCTGTTGAGTTAGGTGAGGAAAGAGGATCATTTCCAAATTTCCCAGGTAGCATCTGGGAGAAAATGGGCTATAAGGCTATGCGAAACGCAACGGTCACCTCAATCGCCCCAACTGGAACAATAAGCATAATTGCTGGCACCTCAAGTGGAATAGAACCTCTCTTTGCAGTGGCGTTTATCAGAAATGTTATGGGAACCCAGCTCTTTGAAATTAACCCAGTCTTTGAACAAATAGCTAGGGAGAGAGGCTTTTATAGTATGGATCTCATCGCAAAAATAGCGAAAACTGGTTCTGTTCAGGGATTAAGCGAGGTTCCTCCAGATGTTAAGCGACTGTTTGTAACCGCGCTTGAAATAGCGCCTGAATGGCATGTAAAAATACAGGCAGCTTTCCAGAAATATACGGATAATGCTGTTGCTAAAACTGTTAATCTACCGTATCATGCAACTGTAGATGATGTTCGAAGAGTGTTCCTGATGGCGTGGAAGCTCAAGTGTAAGGGTATAACGGTCTATCGCTACGGAAGTAAAGCCGAGCAGGTCCTGACAATAGGAGGAAGCCAAACGCCAAGTACAAACGTTACAACCTCTCCACCCTATGTGCAAGCAGCCCCAGAATTTGCCGGTGAATGCCCAACTGGAGTATGTCCATACTAAAATCCTTCTGATAATCGTTAACCCTAAAATACGATTTACAGCTTTATTATGTTGTGGTGATTGGATTGACTTATAAAATTAATGGAAGGGAAGATGCCTTGATAATCGTTGATGTTCAAGTAGACTTCTGCCCCGGAGGAGCTCTTCCAGTGCCTGAAGGCGACAAAATTATCCCAGCCCTGAATGAATATATTAAAAAGTTTAGTGAAGCTGGGGCGCTAATAGTGGCTACAAGAGATTGGCATCCGCCAAATCATGTATCCTTCAAAAATCAGGGTGGACTGTGGCCGCCGCATTGCATACAGGGAACTGAGGGCGCAAAATTTCATCCGAGCCTTCAGCTTCCCAAAAATGTTAAAATTGTTTCGAAGGCTATTGATCCATTTAAGGAGGCTTATTCAGGCTTTGAGGGAACAGATTTAGGCGATTTTCTGAAGAAACGTGGAATAAAGAGGGTTTTTATAGGGGGGCTTGCAACAGAATACTGCGTTAAACATACCGTGCTAGACGCCTTAAAACTTGGATTTGAAACGTTCCTTTTGGAGGACGCTGTGAAGGGTATAGATGCAAAGCCTGGGGATGTTGAAAGGGCAGTAAAGGAAATGCTTGAAAAAGGGGCTAGAAAAATATCAATCTCTGATATAGAAAAATGAAAAGAAAAAGAAAAACCCTGTTTACTTAAGCCTTATTATTTGTCTTCTTTTCTCATTTTGTTATCGCTTCTTGAGAAAAGGGCGGTTTTTACGTTGTTGATTCAACTATTTCAGCTTCCGCAAATCTGCGTCCTATCCTCGTTATTCTGACTTTGATATGGTCTCCGGGCTTAGCGTTCGGTATGAAGGTCACTAATCCTTGTATTCTTGCTACGCCATCTCCTCTACGGCTAACTTCCTTAACTTCAACGTCATATTCTTTTCCAAGTTCAACCGGCTTCGGCGGGAATCTTCTTCGTCCTCTATTAAATCTTCTTCCTTCCCTTTCCTCTTTTCTCCTATTTTGCATTTTTTCACCTCGCATACGTTTATTTTCCGCTTTACAGGACGTGGAGTTTTCCATATCTGCCAACGTTGAGCTGTAGTTTGCCCCTAAACGAGTTTACGTAGCCGTTCTCTATTTTTATCGTGTCATTGACGTTAACTTGGTCTATCTGCTCGTTCCATAGGGAAAGCTTTATCGTGCCGGTTTCGTCGCCTATAATTGCGTCAGCAACCCTGAGAGGTCTGCCGCTGAATCTTGAGACAACATTGCGTGGCTCCGAAATCTCTAAAACCTTAGCCACTAGGGTAACCTTGCTCATCCCATTCCTCAAATCCTTTATTTTCACCTATTTCTCCCTCCTACGCGGCTTTTCCTAAATCTATTCCGCGATTCAGGAACGAGTTTAATCCCTCGTATATTTCGAAAAATATATGCTTAGTTTTTAGAAATCTAAAAAAGACTTTATGCCACGTATTTCTCCTAACCGTATTCCCCTTCGTCGACATTATTTTTCGTCCTGTATCGCGGAAACTAACATCAAAGCAGAAAAAGTCGAGAAATTTCCCGCCTTTAACTACTTTGATGTTAGCGTAAAATAGAAATATAGGGGACAAATATAAAGCTTTGCGTTTTAGACAGCTTTGCCTTAAAGACCCTCTTTGAACCTTCTGTATGTTGCATAATCCACGTATTGAATGAATTTGTTCTCCGCCTGATATTTAACTGTGAACTTCTGTCGACTTCTCTTATCTTTAATTTGGCTTGTTGTCATGAAAACATATGCGTCGCTTCCCGCGCCTGAACCATAGCTCACAATCATTATTCTCTTATATGGCTCTGCCTGATCCAATATTGAAGCTAAACCTATTGGCGAAGAACCGGAATAGACATTGCCAAACTTCGAAACCTGTAAGCCTGGTAAATATTGTTCGGGCTTAAACCCTAATATTGCGGCTGCTTTAGCTGGAAAAGATGGATTTGGTTGATGGCAGACAAAATAGTCTATGTCGCTGGGTTTAAGATTCATTTTCTCCATGAGTTTTCTGCCAGCTTTTACAATATGTTTAAAGTATGCTGGTTCACCAGTAAATCGCCCGCCATGTCTTGGATAGGGTTCTAGATCCCTTCTCCAGAAGTCAGGTGTATCGGAGGTGCATGAGTACCAGCCTTCAACTTCAGCTATAACGTCTTCTCTGCCAAATATGAATGCCGCGCCGCCAAAACCGACGAAAAAGTCTAATTCGCCTCCAATTTCGCCTCTTGGAGCTGCCTGCGCATTATCGGCTCCAATAACCATGGCATATTTTATGGGATCTTTTGGATAACATACTAGAGCCATGGCATCCTTGAACATGCTTGTTGCGGCTTTACAAGCAAATTCTGTGTCAATGGCGTCCACGCTCTGCACGCCTTCATCTTTTTCCTCCTCACCAAGCTTGAGGATCTGCGCTACCTTAGATGCTATGGGGTTAACAGCATAGGGGTTTGATTCAGAGCCAACGTAAATCTTACCTATAAGGCTGGGGTTAACGCCGGAATGTATTAGGGCTAGTTTTCCGGCTTCAACCGCCGCTGTTGTTGCATCTTCATCTATAAAGGGTACTGAACGCTCCATAGCTCCCTCTTTGATTCTAAACCTAGATGTGTAAACGCCATAGCCGACTATTCCTGGGGCATCGTATTCTTTGTTGGGCTTAACGATTTTATACTCTTGATATGGATAATATTCGTCGGCGAATGTGAATGCTAGGGAAATGGTTGGAATTATATCGCTTTTACTAACAGAATACCTTCGCCTAAATCTTGGAACAACTTCTCTTCCTTCAAGACTGTCTAAATCAACAGATTCATCTTCTTTCAATATAATATCTGTCAGCCTGCCGGGAACCCTGATCTTTCCGTCATGGAATGAAACTATTCCACAAATGTATGGAGCCAATTTAGTGAATTTATTTGTTGGGTTTCTAACAATGGTGCAGGTTTCTAATACGCCTTTCTCATAAAAGAAGTCAATCTCCTCCATTTTTCCAAGACTTTTTCTTCCACAATTTCCACAGTATCTTCTTGGTCTAAAGTATTCTTTGCCGCAGAATGGGCATCGGCTTCCCTTAAGTCTATCTCCAATATAGGAGACTCTTCTTTCTATCGGCTCACTTCCCATTTTTCTCCCTCCCTAAAATATGAACATAAACTTTGGTTCCAAATCCCTCCATCTCTTGGACGCATCCATATAGTAAATCTCCATCCGGCTCTATTTGTCTTGGACCGGCTTCCCCCTTAAGCTGTTTTACAACCTCGAAAATCTGTGCTCCGCCAGTTGCGCCGAGAGGGTTGCCGTCTGCTTTAAGACCGCCATCAGTGTTCACATAAACTTCCCTATTGTTAAGATTATAGAAGCCTTTGAAATCTTCAAAGTTTTCATAAAGCTCTATCCAAGCTCTGCCTTTTTCAACAAAGCCTAAATCCTCCAATGAAATCATTTCAAGGACCGTTGATTGGTCATAAACCTCAAGTATTTTTATGTCATCTAGGGTTATGTTCGCCATCTTTAAGGCTTTTTCCATGGCTATTTTACTTGCGATGAAACCGGTTCTATAGGGTCTTGATGGATATGAAATATAGTCGGTTGCTAAAGAACTAGCGAGTATAAATATTGGGTCATCAGCATACTCTTTCGCTTTTTTAGAACTTGCTAATATTAGAGCCGTTGCGCCATCAGATATCGGTGCAAAATCATAGAGACCAAGAATCTTCTTTCCTCTAGTCCTAGCGGCTAAAACTCTCTTAACATCGACTTCTCTTCGGAAATGTGCATACTCGTTTTTCACAGCGTTTCGGTGATTCTTAACCGATATTTGCGCTAATGTCAGCATCAATTTTTCACGTTTTTCATCATGTATATTATAGTTTTTCATATATTCTCTGAGTAGCAGTTCATGATTTGTTTCAGGCGTTCCGCCAGCGTAGTATGTCCAGTGATCTTCGAGAAGCATAAGATTATCCCTTATTTTACTCCATCGATCAGTCATTTTTTCCATTCCACCAACTAAAACAATATCGTACTTGCCGGCTTCTATGGCATTACAAGCATTTAATAGGGCTGAGCTAAAAGACCGCATTTTCTCAATAGGTATGTTTGTCTCCAATAATTGCGAAATAAATCCTTCTTCTAAACCTATCTTATTAGTTACCTGAAGTAGATAATCGGAAATATAGCAGGCCTCTAAATCCTTACGCTCCAACCCCGCAGAGTCTAAAGCCATTAATCCGGCTTCATCAATTAAATCTTCGGGTTCAAG
>CAYNMB010000058.1:0-7813 GCA_964398235.1 uncultured Candidatus Bathyarchaeia archaeon
TGACCCACTTTACGCCACAAGAATAGCTGTCGGCTTCCATGAGAATCCCCTCCAAACACCATATTTTCCAGATTCAACAAGCCTTAATGGAGGAGTCGGCTTATCATTTCTTTATCCAAATTTCTTAATCGATAATCTGAAGAATGGTCTTGAGGGAGCGTTTGATGAGTTTAAGAAAATCGTGGCGGATGCGACAATCTGCCTAGAGAGAAGAGGCTTCAATGTTTACGTCGATTACAGTTTATCTCCATGGATGGAGAATAGCGTCGTAGAACTCGCTGAGAAAATTGGATATCAAGCCAGCTGCCCCGGATTCAACTATGGGATTCTGCTGTTGAATAGGGGGATAGAAAGGATTTTAGATAGGCATAGAACAGGCTTTAATGAGGTTATGCTTCCATACGCCGAAGACAATGGATTAAAGAGACTCGGCGAAGAGGGGTTAATTAAGGCTAGAGACCTGCTGCTATATACGGCTACATGTGTAGCGGGCCCAGACATGATTGTTACGCCAGCCGATGAGGAGAAACTGGCGGGCTTCATAAAGGATGTATATGTCATTTACACCATTAAAAGGAGGCCGTTAGCAACTAGGATAATTCCAGTATCCGGAAAGCCGGGAGACAAGGTTGATCTGAAAAGGTTCGGAGAAGTTTCAGTAATCCCCTACTAAATTCCCCATTTATGGATATACTCTGTTTATCAGTCTTGGGAACGCTATTGCATCCCTTATATGTTCTAATTTGCATATCCAGCATAAGGTTCTTTCTACGCCTAACCCAAAACCAGCATGCGGCACAGATCCATAGCGTCTAAGATCAATATACCATTTATAGTCCTCTGGATTCAAGCCGTTTTCCTTTATCCTCTCCAGCAGCTCATTTACATCCTCTATTCTCTGTCCACCGCCAGTTATTTCCCCATATCCCTCCGGAGCAAGCAGGTCTGCTGAAAGGGTTACTTCAGGCCTTTTTGGATCCGGCTTATGATAAAATGCTTTCGCCCTCCTTGGATAATGGGTTACGAAGAAGGGTTTATCGAACTTCATTGTTAAGTGTTTTTCTTCAATCCAGCCTAAATCGTCCCCCCACTCAAACTCAATTCCATCCCTATTGAGGATTTCGACGGCTTCGTCGTAGGTGATTTTTGGGAAGGGCTTATCAACCTTTAATAAATCCTTCGGACTTCTTCCAAGGGCTTCCAGATCCATCGCTGAGTTCTCGGCTAACGTATGTAGAATGTGGGTTAAAAGATCCTCCTCAATCCGCATTATGCCGTCTAGATTGCACCAAGGAACCTCGACTTCAAGATGCCAGAACTCCGTTAAATGCCGCCTTGTCTTAGATTTTTCAGCCCTAAACGAAGGTGCAATTGTATAGATTTTCCCTAAGCTGGCTATTGCAGCCTCAGCATAGAGCTGCCAGCTCTGCGTCAAATAAACTTCCCTATCAAAATATTTTACTGGAAATAATGTGGCTCCGCCTTCACATGCAGCCGATATTAATGTTGGCGCATGGAATTCCATGAAGCCATTCTCCTCAAGCCATTCTCTGGCGGCCTTAAGCATCCTAGCCCTTATGCGCAGAATTCTCTGCATCTTCTGGCTTCTAATCCAAAGATGCCTATTATCCAGTAGAAAATCCGGTCCATGATACTTCTTAGCTATTGGGAAACCCTCCTCAGCTCTATGTAGCACCTTTATGCCGTTCACCTGAACCTCATATCCTCCGGGCGCCCGTTGATCCTCCCTGACGAAACCCTTTATCTCGAGAGTTGACTCCTGCGTTAATTTCTTAGCAGTCTCAAATGTTTCTGCGTCAACCTTATCTTTCTTGATCGTGCACTGCATCACTCCGGTTCCATCTCTAACTATGAAGAAGATTATTCCGCCGCTTGAGCGCTTATTGTGAAGCCATCCTCTAACAACAACTTCTCCATCAACATTTTTCCCAGAGAGTATCTCCGAAACTGTTGTTTCGGCCACCATGATGAGACGCCACTCTAAACTAAACTCTAAAAACATTATCTAAGATTATCTTCTATTCCCAGATTTAATAATGTTTTGAGTTTCCCCTAGCATCGCGGATTCTATCAAGGATCATTTTGAGAATTTCCTCGTCTGGCAAGCATCCTTCAGGCGGCTCAACAATTTTCTTGAGAGGCAGCGGCACATGATCCATGCGGTAAACAGTTCCCTCGCATTCTATGCCTACGAAAGCGGATGGAATCACAACGTCAGCCATCAAAGCCGTTGCAGACATGCATGGATCAACAACTATTAAGGGCTTCTTAACAAGGTTTTCCACACATTTTCTCGGAAAATTGGATACCGGATCAGATGCCACCACCAGCGTTGCGTCAACATCGTTCCTTAAAAGCGCGTCGACAGCTGAGGTTTCACCTGGATTATATCTTGGATACCCATGTGAAAAATCAACGGCATATGGATAACCGGTCTGCCAGGTGAAAACCGTGTTGGCGCCAGTAACGTTAAAATGCCCCCTCATAGGCATGATGATGAACTTTGTATATCTATTTAAATCCCTAGTTAGCTTTATCGCTACCTCAACATTCCTTGATCTTCCAACGCTCATAGTTAAACCTAGACCGAAGAAAAGCGCCCCGAACCTGGCGTTAACCATTAGATCGGCGAATTCCTCTAGGGTTTCAACCGGAACCCCTGCAACCTCATCAACATCCAACTCCTCATCACGAATAAGCGCTCTTAGAGCCTGTAAAACCTCATAGTCGCCGCCAGGCTTAACTTTAATGAAAAGGTCGGCTAAATCCGCTGACCTCGTTCTCCTAACATCCACAACAACTAACTTGCGTTCCCCGCTTGGCGGTAAGGGTGGATTAACTTCCTCCGCGATTGAGAGGGCGGAGGCGCCGCCCTTAAGCGTCAGCCCGGCCGCCCTATATATCTTCTTTCTTGCTGATTCAAGAATTAAGCGTGAAAGATAACGTTTCCATGCACTTTTCTGGAATCTTCCCTCAGCTAGGGCTGTATAACGCTCTATGTGACGTGGATGCGCGCTCCAGGGATTGCTACCCCAATATATGATTAAGTCGGCTCTATGGCGAATTTGGCCTAGAGTGCATGAAGGTAAGCCGACCTCCTGTATCGCTACTATTGATGGACCGTGACAAACGGTTGATGTGTTGTCAATTATGCCTCCAACCTCCTCAGCCAATTCTAAACCAACCCTTATGGCTTCGCAGCTCGTTGAGCTCCAACCATATAAAAGCGGGTAGGAGGCATTTACAAGAATTTCCGCAGCTCGCTCCACGGCCTCCTCAATAGAAACTTCAACAAAATCTCCATTCTTTCTTATCAGCGGCTTCTTAATCCTATGTTCAGCATTATAGGCTAGGAATTTTGCGGCTCCCAGAGCGCAGGCATTTCTAACATCAACTATCCGATTGTCCTCTAAGAGAACCTCTACGTCGTCGCAGCAGCATCCGCAAAATGGACAAACAACGCTTGAAACAGTCTTCATATATTCTCCTCCTTGAAACATCCATAATTTCTCATCAAAAGGCTTTTTAGGTCAAGAACCTCCTCATCCGTCAGCTCAACCCTAGCCTTAATTCCCTTAAAATGAGGCATCCCAGTCCCCTCGGTTTCAGGTTTCATAATTGCGTTTGCCCATGGGCCGTAGGGTATGAATATTATGCCAGGCTTTCTTATCCTCCTTGATTCCCTAGCCTTAACAACAACTGAACCCACTTCAGTTGTAACCCTAACATTTTTTCCATCCCTAATATTCAGTTTCCGCATATCTTCGGGATGCATCTCACATACAGCGGCATTCATTAAATATTCCTGTGAAAACTTACCGAACTCTTTTCCGCAACCCTGATCCACAGTTCGCCCAGTTATCAACACAAACTCCATATCAATCAATCCCTAACATTTAAGGAAACTCTTAGATACAGCCATATCTAAAGGAAACTGTTCTACATCCTTAAAATATTTTAAGGTTTCGGGATAAATATTTATGCAAATCTTTAATATTAGGCGGCATTTGAAAATAATAAAAGAGACCTAGTGTTTAAAGATATTATTCGCTTGGGAAGTGATGTTATGCTTCGGCTAGGTAATGTGGAGATTGAGGACACTTTTGCCGAAATGTTTAGAATGTGGGTTGGAAGAGCCTTGATAACTGCAGAAAATGAAAAGTGGGCTTTAACTGCCGCTGAGGTTGCAACTGGATTCGCATCTTCAATAATAGGCTCACCCGCTGAAGCCGGTATTGAACGTCTCATCCCAGCCAGCGAGACCCCGGACGGCCGCCCCGGAGCCCTAATACAGATTTATCAGCGAACTAGAAGTGAACTGAAGAAACAGATGATCGCCCGCATAGGTCAATGCGTTATGACTTGCCCAACAACCGCCGTCTTTAACGCCCTACATAGAACAGCCAGAAAACTTGAAGTTGGTAGAAGCCTACGATTCTTCGGCGACGGCTTCCAGAAACGTGACGAAATGTATGGTCGAAAAGTCTGGCGCATACCAGTCATGGAAGGCGAATTCATTGTTGAAAACAGTTTTGGCGTCAAGAGAGGCGTTGCAGGCGGAAACTTCTTCATAATGGCTGAAAACCTAAAGTCCGGGCTTTCAGCCGCCGAGGCTGCGGTTGAGGCTATACGAAAAAATGTTGAAGGTGTGATACTTCCATTCCCCGGAGGAATCTGTCGATCAGGCTCTAAAATTGGTTCACTAAAATATAAGCTTCCAGCCTCAACTAATCATTTCTTCTGCCCGAAACTTAGGGATATTGTGCCGGACAGTAAGGTTCCTGAAGGTGTGAACACAATATATGAAATCGTAATAAATGGTTTGAATCTAGAGAGCGTTAAGAAGGCTATGGCTGAAGGCATAAAAGCAGCCGCTAATGTTCCAGGAGTTGTTAAGATATCTGCTGGAAACTATGGTGGAAAAATCGGTCCAATAAAGGTTTATCTACGCGACCTTCTAGAAGCATCCCCTTAAATACCTCGGAAAGAAGCTGACAACTAGCTTTCCCTTAACCTTCTCCTTACAGCAGGGTTTGTTTCAGCAAGCCTCTTAAGAACCATCTCGAAACTTTCGTCGGGTGCAAGTTCTCTCTCAATAAACAATCCGGTTCTTCCAATCCTGTCGCGGCGTAAGAGTGCGTGAACTCTATCCAAAACGGTGTTTACTGAAATGCCTAGGATCTTTGCAACTTTTTCCTCCCGTCCAATTATGCTACTTTCAATATGTCCATTTTTGGTAGGTTCAATCAACATGAGTCTCTTATCAACCCCGGGGACCCTAATGTTTCTTCTAAGTGTTTCCAGGTCTGCTTCTCCACCAAATTTATAAAATTCTCTTTCAATTTCCCTCATCCTACAAAGTGGAAACGATACGTACTGCTGTTCGTTGATTTCAATATAACCCTTAACAGAATAGGTTGGTGTTGCTTGAACTAGAATGCGTCTGCTAATTGGTATGTCCGCCATTCTAAGCGTATTTTCTATAGTGAAGGATGGGTAAATTTGCGGTATAAAAATGTCAATGTCGCTTTTTGGCGAGACATCTCCACGCGCTATGCTCCCATGAGCAATACAATATATATGGGCTCTTTCAAGAGCTTCCATTATCTTAATCGCCTTTCTTCTTAATTCGGATAGGATTCTCCAGCGCTCAGCGCTATAGACCACTTCAATTCTCTCTTGGCGTATTATAGGCTTTTTAGCCAATTTTCCTCAATCAGCATAATCCATTTCATAACTTATAATTTATATGATTCTTTGAGCATTTTTGGAAAGGAGGATTTGCTTGAAAGTGAGGTGGCATGTCATTCTTAGGAGAGGGATATGTTTTCGTGTTATCGCTCTTAGTTTTCTGGCTAGTGATTTATCTCCTCAGCAAAGTTTTCGATCTTAGAAAATATGGGCTGATAATCTATCCCTTCTTCATCAGATATGATTCCAACCTATTTAAGAAAACCTTGTATAGGCTTTCGCATAAATGGAGAGGGGTTTGGAAAATCTTTTCATATTTAAGCGTAATATTAGGTTTAGGATTAATGATATTTGTCATGCTTTTTCTGATTCAAAACCTCATAGAATTGTCTCTTCCAAAGGGCGGTGGAACCCCAATCTCCATTATTATTCCAGGCTTAACGCTAAGCCTATACTGGTTGCCATACTTCTTCCTATCAGTTGCATTGGCAGTTTTCATTCATGAGGCTGCGCATGGCGTAGTAGCCCTAATCGAAGGCGCAAGCATCAATTCCGCCGGAATACTTTTCCTAGCAATTTTCCCCGGAGGCTTCGTTGAGCTCAAAGATGAGGAATTGAAAGCCTTGAAAAATGAATCTAAGCTGAAAATTTTTTCCGCTGGTACGGCTGCAAACGTTTTAACGGGACTCATTTTTTTCCTTCTGCTTTCCGCCCTTTTTATCCAATCGCCTTCAGGCGTAGTTGTCGTTGAAGTTATGGAAGGCGGTCCTTTAGATTTGGCTGGAATTAGAAGGTGGGATGTGATATATGCGTTAAATGGAACGCCTATACATACATTTCAGGATCTCTTCGTTTTTCTATCTAATGTTAAACCCGGCGAAAAGATTGTTGTGTCAACGAATAGGGGGGACTTTTATATAACGACTGCTCCAAGTCCAGAAAACAGTAGTAGGGGTATAATAGGGATAATGCTTCCCTCCTTAACGTATTATCCTAGTAGGCTTGGTTTAGGCGCTTTTTGGGATATTCAACTATATCTTATTTTAAACTGGCTTTTCATATTATCCGTCAGCGTCTCCGTGTTCAACATGCTTCCAATCCCGTCTCTTGACGGCGACAAGTTTCTGCAATGTTTGCTCCAGAAACTTCCGTCAGGAGGCGATTGGATAAAAAAGTTTTTCAATATCTTTTCCATTTTCTTGTTTGCGGCTAATATACTTTTGAGCTATGGAATTCCTCTCTGAAGGAATGATGCTATGGTTAAGTGTACAATTTGTGGCGTTAACGAAGCCTTTTATGTTAGGCTTTACTCAGGTGAAAAACTATGCCGAAAATGCTTCATTGAATCTATCGAGAACAAGGTTAGGGCAACCATAGCGAAATACAATATGTTTAAGTTCGATGATAGAATTGCTGTTGCGGTTTCAGGTGGAAAAGACAGCGTAAGCTTACTGCATATTCTAGCCAGAATTGAACGCGACTTTCCAAAGGCTTCCCTCTACGCCATAACCGTTGATGAGGGAATTAAGGGCTATAGGGACGAAGCCATGGAGATTGCGGCTGAAAACTGCGCTAGGCTCGGCGTGAAGCATATCGTGGTCTCATTTAAGGACCTCTACGGCTTAACCCTCGACGAAATAGCCGAGTTAACTAAGGGCGGTAAGCTGACGCCATGCGCATACTGCGGCGTGCTTAGACGCAAAGCGCTAAACATCGCCGCTAAGAGAGCTGGAGCCACAAAGATCGCTGTGGCACATAACTTGGATGATGAAATACAAACATTTTTGCTAAACATCATTCACGGCGACCCATTAAGAACCGCTAGGGCTGGACCAACATTTAATGAGGAGCCAGGCTTCATTCCCAGGGTTAAACCTCTCTGCGAAATCCTAGAAAAAGAAGTAACATTATACGCGTATTTGAGGGGCATAAAGTTTCAGGAATTTCCATGCCCATACGCTAGCGCAGCCCTAAGAAACGATGTCCGCAACATGCTGAATAGGCTTGAAGAAAAACATCCCGGAATAAAATATACGATTTACGGCTCAATGACGAAAATCCGTGAAGCCTTGAAGGATAGATTGCCTAAAATAAGCCTAAA
>CAYNMB010000059.1:0-7563 GCA_964398235.1 uncultured Candidatus Bathyarchaeia archaeon
CATTTAATGAGGGTGAAGGTTAAGGCTTTACTGAACATTATTGGAGCCGCTGTGACAGCGGTGTTGGCGGCGGTGATACTTTTTGGAACATTGCTTTCAAGCGATTTGCTGGAGGGCTATGGGCTTATAAACATTTTTCTTGCAGCATTATTAAGCCATTTAACTATTGTTGCAAGAGGCCTATTTCTGCCAGCCTTCCTTTCATTAACCCAATTTTATAATCCGCTGATCCTGGGTGTGATGGCTGGAATAGGTGGGGGTCTAGGTGAAATGGTGGCCTACTATTGGGGATTAGGTATAAAGGAGGCTTTAACCGCCAGCGATGAGGAGGAAAATAAACGTGAAGACCCGTTGCCTAGGTGGGCTGAACGATATGGGCTTATAGTGGCTTTTCTCTTTGCATCTCTGCCTTTACCAGACACTCCAATAATGCTTTTGGCTGGAGCTCTCCGTTTCTCCCCATACAAGCTGCTTGCAGTTCAGTTGGTTGGAAAATCCCTCCTATATTCCCTAGGAGCTTTTGTAGGCGGCTTCATCTTCATGGAGCTGAAATCAGCCACAGAGGAGATCACAGCATCAATCCTCATCCTACTAGCCTCCATAATCTTAAGCATACTTGTCTCCTGGAATAAAAGCAGAGAGAAAATTATGCGTATAGTGGAAAAATTTTTGCCGATGCCGAAAAATGAGTGAAAACATCATTTATATTATAGTTTAAAGCAATTTTTCTCTAGATCAATGGTTTAAATCAGATATGAGGAACCTAAGCATGGTGCTGAGAATCCTCAACACTATGGGCATGAAAAAGGAGGAGTTCGTGCCGCTGCGGAAGGGTGAAGTTAGAATATACGCGTGTGGCCCAACGGTATATGACTTCATCCACATCGGAAACGCTAGGGCATTCGTTGTAGCGGATCTTGTGAGACGATATCTCGAATATAAGGGATATAAGGTTTTCTTCGTCAGCAACATAACCGACATAGATGACAAAATGATTAAGCGGTCGCAGGAAATGGGGATAAGCATCCAGCAGCTCGGCGAAATATACAGCGACGCATATTTCGAAGACATCGCGGCATTAAACATAAAAAAGCCGGATGTAAGCCCGCGGGCAACACAGCATATTCCAGAAATGATTGAAGTCATACAGAAGCTCATTGAAAAAGGCTACGCCTACCAAGTTGATGGAGACGTATACTTCGACGTTCTAAAGTTTAAGGACTATGGAAAACTTTCGGGAAACAGGACGGAAGCCCTTGAAATGGGCGCGAGAGTGGAAGTCAACCCTAAAAAGAAGAATCCAGCGGACTTCGCGCTCTGGAAGGCTCAGAAGAAGGGTGAACCCGGCTGGCATAGCCCATGGGGTAAGGGTAGACCGGGATGGCATATTGAATGCTCAACCATGGCCATGAAATATCTCGGCGAAACCTTCGACATACATATGGGTGGAAAAGATCTGATTTTTCCCCATCATGAAAATGAAATAGCGCAGGCTGAAGCTTTAACTGGAAAACCGTTTGCAAGATACTGGATCCACAATGAATGGCTTACGGTTAATGGAAAGAAGATGTCGAAGTCTCTAGGAAACTTCATCACCGTTCGAGAAGCATTAAAGATGTGCAGTCCACAGGTGTTAAGATTCTTTCTTATATCCGCTCACTATAGAAGCCCAATAGACTTTAATAAGGAGAGCCTTAAGCTCGCGGAAAAGAATCTGAACAGAATCTATGAGGCTGCGGAGAGGCTGCGAACCCTCGGAGAAAGAAGGGAGAAAACTTCCGCTGAGGAAAACCTTTTAACTGAAGTTAGAGATGCTAAGAAGAAATTTGAAGAAGCCATGGATGATGACTTTAACACTCCACTAGCCTTAGCGGCAATATTCGATATTGTAAGGGCGATAAACAGCTACGCCAATGCAAACAGGGAAATAGAAACCTCAACTAAAAAGGAGGTTTATGAAACCCTACGTTCCCTTATGAACGTTCTTGGAATTAACATCGAAGTTGAAAGAAAGGAGCCTAGGGGAGAGGAAATCAGAATCATAAATGAGCTGATGAATCTGATAATTAATGTTAGGGATGAAATGAGGAAAAGAAGGGAATGGAAAATAGCCGATGAGATTCGGGAGAACCTCAAAAAAATGGGCTTCGTGATAGAAGACACTCCGGAAGGAACAAGATGGAAACTCAAAACCTAGTTTCCAATCATCATGGAAAAGAAATTGAGGAAACAACCAAATGTGAATTGAATCTGGGAGAATAATGTTATGGAGAAATGCACATTTAATGAGGCAAAGGAGCTTGTTAGAAAGCTTGTTGAGGCGAAGGGCTTTCCAAATGATGAGTCAGCCCTAATGCAAAAGCTTCTCTGGGCTTTCGTCGAGCTTGGCGAAGCAGCCGACGCCTACAAGAAGGGCGAGGATTGGCTCATGATTAGCGAAGAACTCATTGACGCCATATTCTACATTTTAGACTTCATAGGGCTTGTTGAGAAAACTCAGGGAATCAAAATTGATGTAGATCATCTTTTCCTTGAGAAATGGAGAAGAAACATGAAGCGTCCTAAACAGTATGGTCAAAAAAGAGGTTTATCCCCAGAAATAGAAAAATAGGAAAAATATAGAGAAAGCGGCGAATTATTGTTCCCTACTCTCTAAATTGCTCGGCTTCCTCTGCCGGCGCCCTCAGGGTCGGCAGCTCTGGGAACTTCTCCTTCATTCTCTGTTCAGCGACTATTGCAGCCTCATTTAGAATCTTCTGGGCTTCCTCGCTGGCAACCTCGAAGTCCGGAGTCATGCCGGTTGTCTGACTTGCCTCAATCATGATTTCATCAAGCAACATACCTATCTCACTGAGCTCATGCTCAGCGCCTGGGAATATGCCCGCCACTCCAGCCCTTATGTTTTGTAGAACTTTTGAAACAGGGGCTAGGACGGCTGCAACATTACCGACTTGGGCTACGGTTCTAAGTCTTAGAGCAACTCTCTCCAAAGCCAGCTCAGCATTCATCATGAAATTAGCCATCTTTCTGAGTTCTGCCAGTTCGTTTGCATACACGCTTGCTCTCTGCATGTCATGTCTAGAGTAAGCGTCAACAACCTTCGAGAATAATGCCTTATCCCTTTGGGTTAATAATTGAAGTGCACCGTTCAGATATTGAATTTGCGCTTCAATACGCCTAGTGGCTAATTCAATCTTATGTTTCAACGGCATACCCGGTCTGATTAAACCCCTTATTCCGCTTCTTGGCTCCTGCCATTCTTTGGTGAATTTCGACATTTACAACACCTTCAAACGAAATCTCATAGAAAGGAATGGTTATAATCCTTCTTAATATGTTCAGATTTATCAGATTGTTAAGACAATTTTGACCCAACTGCAATTTTCCTATTTTCCTAGACTTTTTCTAAGAACCTTTGTTTTCTTTCCCTTAGCATTTTTGTGATGATATTGTTAAAGAATTTACGTTAAATATAGCGGGAGATTTATTTCCATATTTTTACGCTTGCTGATCGACCCTCCCTCTATAAAAATAGCCCTTAAATTCCTCATCTATTTAGGGGATTCTCGATATTCCTCTATTATCTTCTTCTTTATTTTCGAGGAGCTGTTTAGCTCTCCTCCCTCAAATTTGCTTATCCTCACAACCTTTATGTCAAGATTTTTCTCCCTTATATATCTCTTTAAATCCTCCTCCATCCTCACCTTATCATAGCCTAAGGCTATTATATCCGGCTTTATCTTCTCTATAACCTTCGCCACATTCATCTCCTCATACCCCAATATTGCTTCATCAACAACCTTCAAGGACTCAACTATGGCTCTACGCTGATCCTCCGGAATTATAGGCTTTCTCCCCTTTAGCTTTTCGACAGTTTTGTCCCTCGCAACTATGACAATTAATTTTGAATTTTCGCCGCCAAGCTTTTTAGCGTTCGTTAAATAATATACGTGTCCGTAGTGCAGTAGATCGAATGTTCCTTCAGCCAACACGATTTTACCCTTCTTTCTATCATGCATTCTCATACACCTACCACTCAAATTCAATGAGCCCTAGCATGCGCAGCGCATCTAACAGCCCCTCACAATAGGCAACTGAGGCTAAACTCACCTCATACTCCTCTTTCTCAAAATAGTATTTCGCATCCTCAAGATACCTCTTAGCCTCCTCAATAATATTTGCCACCGAGGATTTTTCAATCTTTGCCGAGCAACATGAAAACCTCAGCTCTTTAAAGACCCTCTCAGCTTTAATTATATACTTTAATGTTCTCTCATCAATGTTCATTATTTGCTCATCTCCATAACCCATTCCGGCGCATCAGCAAACATTATTAATGCTTCAGCCTCCATAAAATGAAGCCTCTCAGCCGGAATAATTAGACTATGAGGCGGATCGCCGAAACCGAAATTCACTAGATTTTTTATTGCATCAGCCTTTACTACAACATCCTCTGATCCAGCCCTAGCAATTCCGACAGCAAGCTTCTCCCCAGTAAGTATGCCTCTCCCATTAATCTCCTCAAGATTTAGGAGTATTTCAAGCGCCTCCTCAATAGTCAGAAACCTATTTTCCTCAGCCCTAATATCTAGAAAACAAAATGTATGGAGATCCCTTGCCTTATTCTCAGCGATAACCAAGTATGGCGTCCGCGAAACATTTCCATCCTCTGGAAACGGTATGGTGACGCTTTTACCAAACCTATAGTTTTGAAGCCCTGAAAGCCCTATTGCAGCCGATATTATTGAGGCTCCATGAACTATCCTAGTTCTTATCCCCATTTTTTCAGCTCTAAGCCTCAAGGCTATGTGAGTTGTCGCTATCAAGGGGTCTCCTGGAACTAGGAGAACAACCCTAGAGCCTCTAGCCTTCTCAAGAATAATTCTTCCATCCTCATCCTCAATGCTTCTCCTCGAAACCAAAATAACATCTTTCCCAGAAATCTTTCTGAAATCTTCCAGCGAGAAACCCGGCATCAAGCTCGTATAAAATTCAGCGAAGACATAATCAGCCCCCTTAACCTCCCTAAGCCCACGCAGCGAAATGTCAAAGTGACTGTAAAGCCCCAGACCAATGAAAACAAGCTCGCCCATACCCTGTCAACCAACAAAAAAATAGTGTTGAAAGATAAAAGTCAATCTATTGATCGCTGAGAAAAGGAGAAAAATTATTATTTGAGTAAATTATCTTCATTAATTAATTGGTGGGCCCGTAGCTTAGCAAGGTAGAGCGGCGGACCCATTTAAACCTTAAATGGGGCTGAAGCTCTTAAACCGCCCTCAGAAAGGAGACACCCGCAAAAGCGCTAGTTGCTAGGCGCTGGCGCTTCGGGAAGGTCGGGGGTTCAATTCCCTCCGGGCCCGCCATCACTCCATTCAACTGGCGTTTCAATACGTAATTTTTTCTCCTCCGGTGAATATTCGTTCCAAAGCAGCATTTAATTCTATAAATCCCTCATTGGTTTTTGCTGAAACTGATATTAGTGGAAAACTTAAGCCTAACTCATGAATTGTTTTACTAAGCCTGTAGCTTAGCAAGCGTCTATCCCCTTCAAGCTTCCCATTTATAGCTTCTTCAAGGGCAACCCTATCTTCAGACCACTCCACAATTTTATCCACGTCCTCTGAAGAAACTAGGTCACATTTAGAGAGGACATGCAGCTGCGGTAGAAGAAAACGCATGTAAACAGCCGCGGATAAAAACATGTTTGAGACGTAATTAAGCGGATCAAGCGAGAAAACGGAGTCAAATAAATATATTATGGCTTTCGGCTCCTTACTTATCTCCCTAGCTATATAGGGGCCGCTAGCCCTAAAAGCAAATAATTCCATCTGCCCAGGAGTATCGACGAGAAGAAGATCAGGTTTTAAATCCTCAATCTCCTCCCCTATTTTCTCAATCTCGCCGGCAATAAGGTCTGCCGCCATGATAAGCGCTCCATTAGGTCCAAGACCATATTTATCCATTATTTCATCAACGGTTACATAGTCTCGGATATCAATATCCGGTGTATAAGGCAGCCTAACCGCGCCTGGATCAAGATTCAATATTGCAACATCCTGCTCATTTACTCTAAGCCACTCGCTGAAAGATGCTGTGAGAAGAGATTTGCCTGAACCAGCCGTTCCAATCACAAATGCTATGAAAACCATATGGAATCACGTTCTCAACTTATTTCTCAAAACTAAAGAGGCTGCCTCCAACCTCTTCTTTAGGAGAATAAAAAATAATCGGCATTTATGTTTACGCCGCCTCTATTTTTCCTCCCCTTTCACGTATAATTTCGGAAATTTGTAGCACGGCTCTCCCAATCCTCTGTTTAGCTACCTCTGGATCCTCTGAGGTCGTTGAAAAATGTAGCTCTAAATGAGAGGTTTTTTCCGAAATCTTTGGATGAGACTTTATGTAAACATATGGATTGTCCTTCATAACCTGCTCAATCACCGGAGCCAGCTCGGATTCAGGCACGCCTCTAACCCTCAAACTAGCTTCATAAAATGCTAGGTTTCCAGCTATCTCACGTAGAAGCGGCTCCACGGAATTCTCGAATATGGCTTTCATTTCCTGCGGAACGCCTGGAAGCATAACTAATTTAACATCCTCATATTCGATGAGAACGCCCGGCGCGGTTCCAACGGGGTTTGGTAAGGGTCTAGCATCCTTCGGCAGAGTAGCCATTTTAACCCTCGCAGGGGTCATCTCAAACTTTTCTATCCGCCCCTCAGCAACGTATTTCATATATTTCTTCTTAATCATCTCAAGCGCCTCCGCATTCACTTCAAGCTCCCTGTTAAGGGCTCTAGCAACCCCCTCAAGCGTTTTGTCATCAAATGTGGGTCCCAAGCCGCCGGTCGTTATTATGAAGGCTGGTTTACGTTGAATGGCTTCTCTAATGGCTGAGGCGATTTCATCCAAATCGTCTCCAACCACGGTTATTCTCCTAACAGATAAGCCTAAGCAAGTTATCTTCTTCGCAAGCCACTGTGCATTAGTATTCAAAATTTTACCTATGAGAAGCTCGTTTCCAACGCAAATTATCTCCACTTGAGCCGCAGACAAATCAGACTCCTCCAACATCAAAGAAAAAGATAGGCTTCAGCCCTTTTATAAAATTACTTTTTCTTTGAGAGCCACCACTGCAAATATTCCTTTCTAATCCTCTTTCTCTCTTCCATTTCCGCCTCCCTTTGCTCCCGAGCCTTCTCCCTCATCTCCATAATGTCTTGAAAAGTAAGCGAAAGACCGCATCTCCTACACACATAATGCTTAGTGCGACTCAAATATACCATTTCGCCTCCACATTCAGGGCAACGAGGCATGAATATCCCTTCACATAAGGAGAGGCCCATCAAACAAAAATATTTTTCGGTCACATAAACCGCCTAGACAAAAAACTTTTTAGATTTGGCAAAGCTTCAATTATTGAAGCCGGGGAAACAAGACGCCGCCAAACCCAACCTAACGGGTTCGGTAAGGGGTGGCCGAGTGGATAAGGCGCTGGACTCGAGATCCAGTGGCCCTTCGGGGCCGCATGGGTTCGAATCCCATCCCCGGCGCCAATAA
>CAYNMB010000060.1:0-3415 GCA_964398235.1 uncultured Candidatus Bathyarchaeia archaeon
TGCAACCTCAAGTATTGGCGATGAGCCATTGTTTATAGGTTCTGATGGAAGCGGCGCAGATAACCGCTTTCTGCACGGCGTGTTAGATGAAGTTAAAATTTACCGAAGAGCCTTAACATCGGAGCAGGTTCAACAGCTGTACATGGATTCTAAAGATGGAATGAGTCGGAGCTCAACCGTAGTGTCCGCCGAAACGGAAACTGGCGAAGTTTGGAAATGCGTAGTTATACCTAATGATAGATATCAGGATGGGATGCCAGCAGAATCCAACGAACTCCCCATATAGGCTTGGAGGCATCTTTATGAATAAAACGTTGAAAATAATTCTGATAACGATTCTAACTATATGCTTTTTCTTTTCAATAACTCCTTTCTCTACTAGGGGGAATGGTAGCAGTAAAATATTCATACAAGCTGATGGAGCAGTGGATCCGCCTACTGCGCCGATCAAACAGAATGGAGATACTTATGTTTTAACCGGAGATATTTATGGAGCATCCATCATTGTGAAAAAAGATGGAGTAACCGTTGATGGCGATGGACATACCATTCAGGGTAATAATGTTCCTCTTTCAGCGGGAGTGGATCTCACCTTCAGAAAATATGTAACGGTTAAGGGCTTAAAGATCATGAACTTCTATTTCGGAATTCTTCTAAACGGTTCTCAATATAGTACGGTGATAGAAAACACCATATCCTCATGCACCTATATAATAGCCGCTACAGGAGGAAAAAACAATAAAATATACCACAATAATTTTCTAAGTTCGCCTAATAGGGTTTATGGCGGAGCAAATCAATGGGACAATGGATATCCGGATGGAGGCAACTTCTGGAATGACTTATATGGTGAGGACCATTATTTGGGTCCCCTTCAGAATATTAATGGAAGTGATGGGATAATTGACCAAGCCTTTGAAATGGATGAAGACAACTTTGATGGCTATCCTCTGATGGGGAACTTCTTTTCTTTCAAGCTTGAAAAACAGGGGGCGACGCATTCTCTGTACATGGTGAGTAATTTTAGAGTCTCCTCAGTTAAATGGGACTCTGATAAAGAGGAAATGACCTTCTACGTTGACGGAGACTCCAACTTTAAGGGATTTTGTCTGATATGCGTACCCCATTCATTACTTAATGAAACTGATGAAATCTTAGTAAATGAGACGGTTCCCCAATATGTTAATTACAATCTCCACAATAATGAAGCATATCATTGGATATATTTCTCTTCCGATAAGCTGGGAAAAGTACGCATAACATCTAAGACGAGCGGGGCTGAAATGCCTGAATCGCCTTTGATGATGATTACTCCTCCTTTAACGACGATAGTTCTGCTTTCCATGCTGGCTATAGCATCGGCAGTAATAGCGATAATAATTTACAGAAAGCACATATCAAAGGTTCCTTAAGGAAACGCTAGGTACATATTCTTGGATGGAGGGAAAAAGTTTTGACTTTAGATTTATGGGGCATAAGTCTTCTATTAGCGGTTCTCTCGATCATTCTGCTTTTTGTATCGGAGATGCTTTCTCCGCACTATGGCATGGTTAATTCTCCTATAAGCGCTGGAAAACTTAGGAAAATAGCGATTGTAGCTTCCATTTTATTTATGGTAACGGTTGCTTTAAAGGCGGTGAGCATAATTCTCCAATAATGTTAGTCACGCTTTTCTAAACATGATGGAAATTAAACTTAATCGAGGGGAGGAGAAATTACCTCTAATCAGTATGTCAATAAAACTAAAACAGTGGCTAAAAGCCCAAGAAAAAAGGGAACTTGGTACTGGTTAACCATCTCTGTTACATTAGCGTCAGCCATCTCGGTATCCGGTGTTCTAGAAAGCTTCTTTCTATCTACATATTTGAGATACATTCTTGGAGTAGTTCTCCTCCTCTGGCTACCTGGCTATAGTCTTACAAAAGTCTTATTCAGCGAAACCTCTAAAACAATCAGCCTTTTAGAATTATTTGTTTTAAGCATAGGTCTAAGCATGATCCTAGATTCCTTAGCCCTCTTATTTCTGAATTATACGAGCTGGGGAATAGGATTGACTTCAGTTGCATTAAGCCTATCTCTGCTCACAATTGTTCTAGCTACTTTAGCCTTTGCAAGAGAGCGGAGACATAAATGAAAACCGGTGTAAAACGTTGAGTAATGAACTGAATAAGGTTTTAGGAGGCACCGCCCGCGGCGGCCTCTTTCTTTTTCTTGGAATGACTTCATCAATGGCTATTCTTGCAGCTAATTCGATGATTATTGGCAGACTTCTTGGACCCTATCTTTATGGACAATACGCGCTCTCTCTGTTTCTCCCGCAGTTATTATTTCTGTTTTCAGGATTTGGGATAAATCAGGGTTTAATCAAAAATATTACAGATCTATACTGGAGGAGGGAGGAGAAAAGACTGGTAAAAATTATTCAAAGCGGTGTGATGTTTAGGGGCTTTATTGGGATAATAGCTTCTTTTGCAGTTTTCTGTTCAGCCAATTATTTTTCTTCTTTTGTCGGTAGACCCGAGATAACTTCATATATTCAATTGTCTTCTCCAGCTTTAGTTTTTCAAGTCCTATATTCGGTTATTGTCGCCGTATTTATTGGATTGGAAAAGACTAATCATAGCGCTTTAATGAACGTTATATTCGCCGCGATAAAGTTTGCGGCATCCACATACTTAGTTTTGATAGGGCTCAAGATTACGGGCGCCATCCTAGGAAACCTTATTGGATATATGGTTGTAGACGTGATTGGCGCCTCTATCCTTTTAATTAAACTGAAAAATTTCTCCCAAAGAAATGGAAATGGCGAGTTTAGATTTGCTGAAAACATGAAAATTCTGATGGGTTTTGGCATGCCTCTTTATGCCTCAACATTATTGACTGGTTTCATGCCATTATATCAAGATCTCATACTTGCTTTATCTGTCACCAGCATGGAGCTTGGAAACTTTAAGGCCGCGATAAACTTTGTGACGGCGATAAAAATGATTCTTTCGGGCACTTCAATAATTCTTCTTCAGATCTCCTCGAAAATCAGTTCCTTGAACATGAAAAATAGAATGACTTCTATCTTTAAGGCTATAAGCAAATACACAGCCATACTTATCGTTCCAGCGATAGGGGCAGTAATCCTATTTTCAAAGGAGATAATTGGAATAATATATGGATCAAATTACCAATTAGCCCCCATCTATCTTTCATCATTATGCATCATTTATCTTCTTGTCCCACTAGGATACCTAACGCTCTTCAATCTCCTTAGTGGTCTTGGAGAAACCAAAATGGCGCTTAAGATAACTCTGATTAATTTCATTCTGTTTTTAGTTTTGGGCCCGTCTTTAACGAAAATCTATGGTGTGGCTGGAATAATAGCGTCGTTTATAATTTCGAATTCGGCATCAACCTTTTTTGCAAT
>CAYNMB010000060.1:3515-7484 GCA_964398235.1 uncultured Candidatus Bathyarchaeia archaeon
TTAATAACAGCATATCAAAGGAAAATATTGAACATAAGGTTATTTTTTATCTCCCAATAATTAAGAGAAAACTCCATTCCCGCCATTTTCTAACCATTAGATAGGGGATTAGGAGAATAGAACAAAGTTAAATAACGTTTATAAGTAACTATAGTAGCATTATGTATGAGTTCTAGACTAAAGATAAAGTATTTACGGATTTTTAGTCTAGGCCTTTAGTAAAAATATAGGAGAAAATAAGTACGTATAAAAGAAATGGAAAGAAAGAAAATTCTTCGGAAGACAATTTCTATAAGGTAGATGAGAAGAATATTGCCTCGTGGAGGGAGTTTATCAGAGATTTAAAGAGCGAATGGAATCTCTTATGGCAGAACTGTAAAAAAGACAAGGTGAGGGCTGAAAGCATTGCAAACCAAGATTTTCCTAAACTGTTTGTGGAGAAAGGAATGGTGGTAGCTGCAACCAGAGATTGTAAACCACTTGTTTTCCGTGAAATCCTAGAGAAGCATGTTCCGAGAAACATTAGAGAGAGGGTTAACTGCTCTCCTACGAATGGTGGAATTGGAAAGTTCATTAGAGATGAAATAAAGGGAGAAAGAAGAAAGCCTCGAGAAAAAACGAGGAAGAAAAAGCAGAGAAATGGATGGAGAGGCTGGAATTATAGTTTTCAACTATTAAGTGGATGATTAACATGAAAAATAATAATGAATTTTTGAGAAGAAGCCGATTCGAGGTCATATATGAGATTCTTTCATTCTGTCGAATGGAAAGACAGAAGACAAGAATAATGTATAAGTGTAATCTGAGCTTCCGCTTATTAAAGAAATATATTGATTTTCTACTCGACAGAAGGTTGCTAGAAAATTTGGAGGAAAACCGCTATCACACCACACTTCAAGGAATGAGGTTTCTTGAAGGCTATGAAATAATAAAGGAAACGTTAAAAAAGGATGGGGATGAAAATTCCCGTCCTAGATATTTTTAAGGATAATTTTTGCTCTCTCGTTTCCGAAGAAAACCCGCATATTTTTCTTTTGTAGAATTCACTTTAAGTTTATAGCTTAATATCTCCTCATGAAGAAATTGGTGTTTTCTAGGCTTTTAATCTTAGATTACGGTTTCTAGCAGAACCTTGCTTCTCTGGTCTAAGCGCGCATAATCGGGTATATCATAGAGATTTCCGTCAGCATCTTTTATAATTATCCTTCTTTTACCCATCTTTTTTATGTCTCTTCTGCTTGTAACCTCAAATCTCCTAGGCCCCTTGTTAGTCTCCGTTTCCCACAATAGGACGCCGAACTCTTCTTTAATTTGATGAATTTTTGTGATTTTTGGTATAAAATAGATTTTTTCAAGCTGCTCCACTAATATTCTTCTTGAAGATTCGTCTAGATCCTTAATGGCTTTTATAACCCCTATTTCCTGATCGTTTTCATCTATTAGGATTATATAGCGCCACGGCATAGTTAGAGGGAAGGCTTTGATAATTCTTTTAACGATTACCTCAGCACCTCCCTTAAAGATTATTTTCAATCTGCCGGATTCATCTCTACTTATTCGAATCTTCTTGGGATCTAAAATGTTAACTGAGAAGTCACGCTTTTCCATTAGCAATTCACACACCTGGCAGAGTTGCTAGCGCGGTCTGCATTTTCCACAGATAGCTATATAGCCCACCCCGTTGGATGAGCTCCTCATGCGGACCTTCCTCAACTATCCTCCCATTATCTATAACGACTATTCTATCCACGTTTCTCAGCGTCGAAAGCCTATGAGCTATAACTATAGACGTTCTATTCTCCATCACTCTTTCAAGAGCCTGCTGGATTAGGCTTTCAGTAGCCGTGTCCACAGAGCTCGTTGCCTCGTCGAGAATCAATATTTTCGGATCCTTCAGCAACGCTCTAGCTATGGATACACGTTGCTTCTCACCTACCGATAACCTATGCCCTCTTTCACCAACATCTGTGTCATAGGCCTCTGGAAGAGAGATTATGAAGTCATGAATATTAGCGGCCTTTGCCGCCTCAATTATTTTTTCAGGAGGGGCGCCGGGATCCCCGTAGGCTATATTCTCCGCAATCGACCCCTTGAAGAGGAAGGGTTCTTGAAGAACTATACCTATCTGCCTGCGAAGAGATTCCTGCTTTAATTCGCGGAGGTCATGTCCATCTATCGTTATTTTTCCCTCTGTTGGATCATAAAATCTTAAGATCAGCTTGACAAGCGTTGTTTTTCCAGCCCCACTTGGACCTACAAGCCCAATTTTTTCTCCAGGCTTTATCTCCAGATTTATATTTTTCAGAACAATTTCTCCACTCTCATATGCAAAGGAGACATCATGGAATTTTATGTGACCCTTTAATGGCGGAGGATCAATGGCGTTGGGGGCATCATGCACCTCAGGCCTTGTGTCAAGAACCTCAAAGATTCTTTCAGCAGATGTTGTGGCTCTCAATATTGTTCTGCTCATGTTGCTTAATCTTCCAACGGGTGTATAGAAGTTCCAAGTATAGCTAATGAAGGCGGTCAGTTCACCCAATGTTAGGAGACCGGAAAAGATTTGGTTTCCGCCAAACCACCAGACGGCAACTGCACCCAACGTTGTGAGAAAGCCTATGAAGGGGAAGAACAATCCCTCAAGGAAAGAAATTCTCACATTTGTTTCATAGAGCTCATATGTCTTTCTTCTGAATCTACTTATCTCCTTTCGTTCCTGGGAGAATGCTTTGACAACCATAACTCCTGGAATGGTGTCAGCAAGAATGGCGTTTAAATCAGCCCACTTCCTCCAAGCCTTATGATAAATGCTGTGGATTTTTTCGCTGAAAATTTTTGTTCCGATGACGAGGAGGGGTGCGGGTGAAAGAGCGAGCAACGCTAACTGCCAATTCATTGCAAACAAAATTCCTGCTACAAATACGAGGGTTCCCACATCCATGAAAAGCTGCTGAACTCCCCATGTAAGAAAATATTGGATTCTTTCAGTATCACTCATCACTCTTGACATTATTCTTCCAGTCTCAATTCTATCATAAAAGCTGAGGGATAGAATTTGAAGGTGTTCGTAAAGCTTTCTCCTTAGATCAACCATTATTTTTTGACCTAGCTTGCCGAGCAGATAGCTTCTTCCAGCGGAAGCTACTGCCCTTGAAAGGTAAATTAGAATTAGGCCTATGGTTAGCCAAAAAAGCAAACTCACATTGGCTTTCCCAATAGCATCGTCAATAAGTATTTTCATCATGTATGGGGGCAATAAACTTAGGAAAGTATAGAAAATGGCTAGGGTAAAACCGGCAATTGCTAAAGGTAAATGTGGTCTAACATAATGTAGAAGCCTAAAAATAACTCTCTTCTTACTCATACAAGCTGGGCAGCTTGACATCCAAGGTGGAATAACTCGACCGCATTTTGGACATCTTCTCTGAGTTGCGGCGGCGCTTTTCCATTCTATCGGGCTCTCCTTAGACAGTTTCCAAGATCCACTAAGTAGGGTATCGATCTTTCTTTTAAGGAAATCAAATTTTGGCTTGAGAGTGTTCGTGAAGCGAATAAGCTCTCTTTCGCCCTTCTCTGTCCTAACGATTAACGCGTTGTTTCCCACATAATTGCATATTTCAATACCCTTAACATCCTTTAGAGAAACCTCGGCTATGGGACGGTTACTTTCTTCAGAATCTAGAACAATAAGTCGATTGTCGGTGATTATTAGCCATGTCTTACCGTAGGTATTTCGCGGAGTAATATCGCTGGAAACAGCCATTCTAATTTTATCTTGAAATCCCATTCTCTTCAATGTTTCCATTATAGAATTCGGAATCTCTTCTATCAAATCATCACTTATAAAAGCAGGCGAGGATTTAGGTTCTCCCATTATTTAAGCTCTTTCCCCCTATAGCAGGCGTGATTGTAGCTAATAGAGGCGAAGGACTCAAATATAAGTTTTTATGATGCTTAAAGAAGAGAAAG
>CAYNMB010000061.1:0-7358 GCA_964398235.1 uncultured Candidatus Bathyarchaeia archaeon
GTATTTTGCTTCAGCTTCAAACATTTCGTCAACCATTTTCCGTATTTCCTCTATGGTCAGTAGGGCGCTTGTTAGCGGATCGACTAAGATTGCTTGAAACGCTAAGGTTTTATCTCTCTCGACAGCGGCCTTAACCGCCAGCTCCTGAACATTAATGTTTGTTCTATTTAGTGCCGCACACTGTGGCGGGAGGGCGCCAACATAGCATGGATGTACGCCCCCCTCATCAACTAGGCATGGAACCTCAACGCAACAACCTTGCGGAAGATTGGTTATAAGCCCACTATTCTTAACGTTACCATTAATTCTATTGGGTACTCCAGTCTCCATAGAATAGATTATATATGAACAATATTCCCGGCTTCTCTGAATCGGGATTTTTCCACCTTCACGGAGAAGTCGCCTCAGCTCCTCATCTCTCTTTTTATGCGCTTCCTCTAACCTACGTAACCTTTCAGAAGGAGTAATCAACCTGAACTTTTGAAGTAGTTCAGGCCGCTTTCTGAAGTATGGAACGTATTCTGACATATGCTGACTAGACTCGGTATTAAAGTATCCGAAGGCCCTAAAGATTTCAATTCTAACTATGTCAGATAAGTACATTTCTTCTTTCATATAAACATCTGGATCTTTGAATTTCTCTCTGAGTATTGGATACGCGTCTTTTCCACGCCATTTAAACTCTAAAAACCAAGCCATATGATTTATACCGGCAACCCAATATGAGATTTCATTCAGCGGTGCGTTTATATAGCGTGCAAGCGTGGCAGCTGTGCCTTGAACACTGTGACATAGACCAACACTTTTTATACGCGTATAATCATTTATAGCCCAGCATATCATCGCCATGGGATTTGTATAATTTATGAGCAAGGCGTCTGGGCACAAATCCTCCATATCATGACATATGTCTAAAATTACTGGTATATGACGTAAACCATAAAATACGCCGCCGGGACCTATGGTGTCTCCAACAGCCTGCATAACTCCATATTTGGCCGGTATTTCTATGTCCAGTTTGTAGGCTTCTAATCCTCCAACTCTAATGGAGAGTATGACATAATCGGCGCCGTCAAGCGCAACCCGTCTATCCGTGGTGGATTCTATTTTGGTTTTGAAACCATATTGCTCCACGAGGTTTTTGGCGAAGGAGGATATTAAGTCTAATCGCTCTTTATCTATGTCTACTAGGGATATGGTGCTTTTTCTTAGCTCCGGATAAGATAAGATATCGATTATTAGCCTTCTTGAGAATACATGACTTCCAGCTCCAATAATTACAATTTTGCTCATAAACTTTCACCGCAATTCCATTATGATGCTGACGATGCTAATATAATCTTTGGTAAATTTTTGTTTGATGCAATAAGCTTATTTTCGATAAATGCGGAAGATTTTTAGGATTCCATGCAATTATATGTGAAATGCTTGAAAATGGTGAGTAAATGTCTTACTGTCCAAGATGTGGGGTAAAGCTGCCAGACGATGAAGATGTCAGGTTTTGTCCAAATTGCGGTGCACCCATAACTCACTTGAAGCCTAGAGAAATAAAGGTTTGGCAAATTGATAGGCGAAGAAGAATAATGGTTTTCCTTCTAGTGTTTATTGTCTGCATATCGGCGACCATCGCTGGCGTAATATCCCATGTTGATCCCAAACAAGCACATGAAATTGTTAAGGAAGTCAACAAGCTGAGGGAAGTTACAAGTTCCACTAGGATGGGTATTCCACTAATTTTCGGCAACAATCTTATGCATACTTTAATAATGTTTGTTCCTATTGTTGGACCATTTTGGGGCCTATTCGTTTTATATAATACTGGAACAGCTTACGCAGCGTACGCCATCCTTTATAAGGCTTCGCCATTGGTTCTTTTTTCATCAGCCTTCATTTTGCCATTCACATGGATGGAGTTCATATCTTATGCTTTAGCGATCTCTGAAAGCCTTTGGATAACCTATGCATTGTTGAAGCGTAACATTAAGAGAGAACTGGTTTTAGCGACGATTATGATCGCTGTATGTAATATACTTCTTCTCTTCGGCGCCCTGATAGAAGCGGCAATAATATCATCCTTTCCAAGCTAGCTAGGAGTTAGAGATAAAGTTTAAAGATATATTTAGCGAACAGAATAATATTTTCTTAAGGTTGTAGGGTGTTCGGCTTGAGTTATGAAATGTGGACTGAGAAATATCGGCCACGAACCTTAGATGACATGGTTGACCAAGAGGAAATAGTTACCAGACTAAAGAGCTTCGTTAAAGCTAAGAATGTTCCGCACTGCATATTTGCGGGTCCGCCTGGAACTGGAAAAACCACAGCGGCTCTTTGTCTAGCCCACGATCTTTATGGAGAGAACTATCGTGAATACATTATGGAGCTAAACGCCAGCGATGAGAGAGGCATTAACGTCATTAGAGAAACCGTTAAAACTTTCGCTAGAACCAAGCCTATCGGCGGCATAACCTTCAAGATATTGATTTTAGACGAGGCTGATAACATGACTGATGATGCACAACAAGCTTTAAGAAGAACCATGGAATTATATAGCGATACCGCACGCTTCATACTAATAGCAAACTACAGTGGCAGAATAATTGAACCTATTCAATCACGTTGCGCATTTTTCAGATTTACCTATCTGCCGCAGAAAGCCGTAATCGAGAGAATCAAATATGTATGCGAAAAGGAAAACGTTGAAATATTGGACGACGGTATAGAAGCCATCCTAGAAGTTAGTGAAGGTGATTTAAGAAAAACATTAAATGTTCTTCAGACCGCTGCATCGCTTGGCAAGCCAATAACCGCCGACGTCGTATACTCCGTGATCGGCAGAGCCAATCCGCAGGATGTTAGAGAGATGGTGCTAACAGCTCTGAATGGGGATTTCATAACGGCTAGAAATAAACTTAGAGAGTTAACCCAAAAATATGGGCTTACTGGAATGGACATATTGAAACAAATCCACGATATTGTTTTCAGACTTAATGTTCCGGACAAATGGAAGGTTAAGCTGGCTGACATGGTTGGTGAAGTCGATTATCGACTTTCCCGTGGGGCTACGGATGAAATTCAGCTAAGCGCATTGCTAGCGAAGTTTGTTGAGGCAGGATACGAGATAAAGAAAGGTGTATAAAACAAGCATGGTGCACCTACATGTCGTCAACAACCCCAATTCTTTGGACCGAAAAATATAAGCCAAAGTCTCTATCTGAAGTTGTCGGAAATAAAAAAGCCAAAAAAGAGATAGAGAAATGGATACTTTCTTGGGAAAAGGGAATTCCTAAAAAAAGAGCTATATTTCTATATGGTCCACCTGGAGTTGGTAAAACATGCACTGTTGAAGCATTAGCAAATGATTTCAAGATGGAGCTTATTTCAAGCGATGCCAGCACGTATAGAACAGCGGGGGCTGTTAAGCGATTTGCTGGAAGAGCCTCGGAATACGGCTCCATTTTCGGCACAAAGAAACTTATATTTTTTGATGAGATAGACGGGATAGCTGGAACTGAAGATGCTGGGGGACTTAGAGAAATAACTGAAGTCATAAAGACAACTAGGGTTCCAATAGTACTTGCAGCCAATAACGCTTGGGATCCAAAGTTTTCAACCCTAAGAAGCCATTGTTTGCTAATAGAATTTAAGAAGCCGACGGTATATGAAATCGTAAGACATTTGGCTGGGATATGTGCCAAAGAAGGAATTGTTGCAGATAATAAGGCTCTGAGGTTCATAGCTGAGAGAAGCGGCGGTGATGTTAGATCAGCCGTCATTGATCTTCAAGCCGTAGCTCAAGGTCGAAGGAGAATAACATATGAGGATGTTAAATGGCTTGCATATAGGGATAGAAAGGAAGAGATCTTCAGAATTTTAAGGATGATCCTTTATGCTAAGGATGTTTTAACCGCTAAGCGGGCAGTTAGTATGACTGATCTTGATCTCGATATGCTTTTTGAATGGATATATGAAAATGCCCCCCATCATGTAAAAAATCCGCATGAACTAGCCAATGTGATGGAAGCCCTCGCGAAAGCAGACATTTACCGAAAAAGAATAATTGATACGCAGGATTGGGGCTTCCTTAGATATTTTATAGACTTAATGAGCGCTGGTGTGGCGGCCTCTTGGAGCAAAAAGAGCTCCGGCTGGATTCCATTTAGATTCCCGGAACGAATAAAAATGGCGTCGGCATCCAAGAAGGAAAGGGGAATGTTAAATGAGATAGGTAGAAGAATCGGGAGAAAATGCCATTTGTCATCTTCGAGGGCAATAGTTGAGGTTCTTCCATATTTACGCATAATATTTGAAAACAATCCTGAAATGGCTAGAGGAATAGCGAGATGGCTTAATTTAAATGATGAAATGGTTGCCTACATAGCTGGAAGAGAAAATAAATGAGAAATCCATGGAAAGAAAAAACAATAATTTTAAAACACTCCAGCTTAATATTATATCTTTGTGGGATTAAGGAATGACTGTGAATATTCGTAGAGTTTTGATAGAAGCCCTAAAATCCCGCGAAACATCACTAGTAGAGTTGTCGCAAGCAGTATGCTCAGTCAACGGAGTGGATGAATGCGACATTATCGTCACGGATGTAGACATAAAAACCGAAACCATAAAAATGACCGTGAAGGGACCCGATATTGACTATGATGAATTAGTGAAAATCCTTCAGGATTACGGCATATCAATCAAAGGCGTTGACGAGATTAGCGTTTCAAAAATAAAATATCCTGTGAAGACCTAATAGCCTGATCTAAAAAGGTTTTTGATTATTCGATAACCCTGAATTTTTATTTTTATATTATGAGGTCTAGGAGAAAGCCTACAATAAAGGCGATTATTCCAAAAGCAACCATCCTTATTCCCTTGATCCATGGGTTTCTTTTTCCAAGCTTGCCAAGCATCACTCCGGCGCTAAATAGAATGCTCAATGCCAATATTATTGAAATACATGAAGCCAATCTAATTTCCAAAATTTTTAGCGCAACAAAGATGAATGGAAGCATTGTTATCATGCATGAGAATAGGGGTGTTAGGAAATTGACTAATGCTGTGAACATTGTTACGTATCTGGCTTTCTTCTCAATTACTGTGCCGCTTAAATCTCTGAAGAGTGCTTTTTCTAATTCGGCAATTCTTCGTTCTTCTTCGAGACTTTCAGCTTCATAGATGCTGATTCCAGCTGAAATGCCAAGTGCAAAGCTACTTGTGAACATGGTGAGAACGATGGTTTCAAGACTGGTTTCAGAAGCCAAAAATGAGCCTACAACTATGCCAAGTAACACGAAGGTTGAATCAAAAAGAGTATTGATAAAGAATCTGCGGACAATAGGACCGGTTTCTTCCTTTCTAATGAGTTCAGCCAACTTACGTATGAAATCCATTTTCTCAAACCATAATTTCAAGCAGATCTACATATGCGTTTCTCTTTTGTTACGCACATTATTATTAATCTTATCTTTTATATCTTTTGGCTTCGAGGACGTAAATGGTGGAATGTGCGTCATATCAGTTTAAAAAGTTTGCCGTTATTCTCTTGCATGTTTTATTATATGTCCAATTTCTGGGAGAATTATTTTTTTAAGCGCCGTGGAAACGCTATGTGGCGAGCCTGGTAGACAGAATATTGCCTTACCTCTTATTATGCCAGCTATTGAACGCGTTAAAATAGCTGCCGAGCCAATTTCTTGATAGCTTAAAAGCCTAAATATTTCACCAAAGCCCGGTAATTCCTTCTCGATTAGTGGCTGAACAGCCTCTATTGTCACGTCCTTCGGACTTATGCCGGTTCCGCCAGATGTTATAATGACGTCAACTTTACGTGATTTTACAGCCCTCATTACCGCCTTCTGAATCTCCGCCTTATCATCTGTAACTATTTTTCGCATAGTTACCCGATGTTCATTTTCTCGAAGAATTTTAATTATTAAATCGCCTGAGGGATCGTTTATTCTTCTAGTTTCAACATATTCTTTATATCTAGACGTGCTACAGGTTATGACTGCGAAGTTTAGGCGTTTTGGAGCCTCAGCCTTATGTTTTTCCACGGTTTCACTCAATTTCATGTTTCACCTTCCTAACAACATGTATGTCTTGAATGGTTGTGTATGGATACTGTCCATTAGCATCCTTCTCATATTGTTTAACCATATCCCATATTGTTAGCAATGCTATTGTAGTTGCCACTAGAGCCTCCATTTCAACGCCGGTCTGAGCCCTAGTCTTAACTGTAGATTCAACCTCAACCGTATTTTCGTCCACGATTCTGGCTTCCACCTTTACATTAGTTATGGGTATTGGGTGACATAGCGGTATAAGAGATGATGTGTTTTTAGCCGCTAGGATGCTAGCTATTTTAGCCGTATGAAGGGGATCTCCCTTCTCAACAAGCCCTTCCTTTATCAGTCGAATTGTTTCTGCCCTAAGTTTTATTCGTCCCTTTGCTGTTGCTTCGCGATAGGCATTAAGTTTTGACGTTATATCGACCATTGACATAGGCAACTCTCCAATCTACAAATGCTCAATACTTATTATTTATGGAGAGGGGTTCAAATCTATTGTTGTTGCTCCTTCTGGAAAACTGAGGTTGCTTCTTGAAACTTTTCCATCTGCTCCAACAAATCCTTAAGGGCTTCCTCAAGATTCGATATTCTAAACTTTAATGCTTCCATGCTTTTTTTCAGATGTTCAATTTTTATGTAAACTGCTTCTGGAACAGAAACCTTAGATATGTATTCTTTAGCTTCATAAACCTCTCTAAGCTTTAGAATCTCGAAAATTCCTTCTGAGGGGTTTTTCGCTATCTCCTTCGCCATATTAATGAATTCTTGGCTTTCAGTTACAGACCTTCTAA
Source organism: uncultured Candidatus Bathyarchaeia archaeon (assembly GCA_964398235.1). GTDB lineage: Archaea > Thermoproteota > Bathyarchaeia > Bathyarchaeales > DTEX01 > DTEX01. The sequence goes on from CAYNMB010000061.1 coordinate 6,860, forward strand.
GATGCTCTAACGCTTTCCTTGATGCTTCAATTGAGGATTCAGGTCCTTGAAGCGTCTCTTTAAAATTGTTTAGGGGTTGGATAAAAGCTCTAAGTCTTCTTTTTATTGATGGAGCTTTCTCCGGCTTAAGGAAGAGCAACGTATTCGAAATTTCTTCAGCTAAATCTGCTATTGCATTTACATCCGCCTCAGATAGCGCCCATAATTCTATAGGCGACAGCCTTTCAGAAACAATGTTTGCCAAAATTTCACTTGATATTTTCTGAATTAAATCTTCAAGATGAATTATTTTCATTTCTAAATCCTTAATCAGCAACATCTTCATTCACTACAAAACTAAAAATTGTTTCTTTAAAAATAAAAGCTTGCCCTTATATTTTCCTAGTCCATAGCGTGAAAAATTTTGGATTAACGAAAAGTATATAAAAGATGCCCTTCTGATAATTGTCATCCATTGTTCATATTGAAAAAGGTGATATTTGTGGCTATTGGAGGAGCA
>CAYNMB010000062.1:0-7166 GCA_964398235.1 uncultured Candidatus Bathyarchaeia archaeon
CTAAGTGAAGAAGACCTAAATTTCATAAGATCTTTACCTGAGGTTAAGAGAGCTGAAGCATTCTACTCTACGCAGGGAACCCTAGAAAGGAGAGATAGAGAAATCAAGGTTTCCATATTTGCCATAGACTATTCTTTACTTTTCGAGGCTATAGGAAGCCTAAAAATATTTAAGGGGAACATGCCTTCTGGAACGCTTTATTCAATAATTGGTTGGAAAGTAGCCTTTAAGGACCATAGTGAGCAATATTTTGACGTTAATGAGGTTATGAGAGTAAAGATTCCAAAAATTGAGAAGGGGAAAATAGTCGGTGAAAAGAAGATAAATGTGTATGTGGGCGCAATTCTAGAAGAGTATGGCGGGGCGCTGGCAGTTGATCCTGATCAAACAGTCTTTTTAAGCCCTGAAGCTGGTAGAAGATTGCTTGGTATGAGAGAATGGTCTGGAATATTTGTGCTAGTTCGTGAAGCATCCCTAGTCAAGCCAGTAGTCACAACATTGAGGGATAGATATGAGGATAAATTGGAGGTAGTGGCTTTTGCTACGATAGCTGAGGCAATATCAAGCGTTACAGGCGCAATAAGCTTCATAAATTTTTCAACCTCACTTTCAGCCTTTGCAGTTGCAGTTGTGGGTGTGGCTGCAACCATGATAACATCCGTTATGGAGAGAACCCGCGAAATAGGCGTGATGAAAGCGATAGGATATACAAGTGCTCAAATCTTGGCTCTAATACTTTTGGAGTCAATAATGATGAGCATTATCGGAGCCCTGGCGGGCATATCTTTTGGAACAATTGGAGCGTACATACTGGCTTCTAGGGGTTTAACAATAAAGGGAATAGGTTTGACAATCCAATTGGCTCCTAAAATAACACCAACATTAATAATACGAACCTTACTACTTACGATGACGATAGGTTTATTGGGTGGAGCCTTGCCAGCGTATAGAGCCTCGAAAATACCGCCAGTAGTGGCTTTAAGATATGAATAAAGGCTTTTAAAAAGAAAAATAGGGTGGAAATTGAATTATTTTAGTCATCTAATGGGATATCTAGGTCTGGATCCTCACGTAAGCCTTTTCCAGTCGCCTTCTCAAGCATTATTCGTTGTTCGATGGAGGCAACAAGCTTTCTTGTTTGCACAACTACGTCTGGATTAACTGAAATACTGTCTATGCCGCTTCTGACCAAGAACTCACAGAACTCTGGATAAACGCTTGGAGCTTGTCCACATATGCTAACTGTTTTCCCGTCCTTGTGGGCCAGTTTGATGAGAAGTCTGATTGCACGTTTAACCGCCAAATTCCTTTCATCAAAGAGATGTGCAACTGTTTCATTGTCTCGGTCACAGCCGAGAATAGTCATTGTTAGGTCATTGCTTCCAATACTGTAGCCATCAATATACTTGTTAAATTTATCTGCCAAGAGACAGTTGCTCGGTATTTCAGCCATCAGCCAAACTTTGAAGTCAGGTCCTCTTCTCAAGCCCTCTTCTTCAAGAATCTTAACGATTTTCTCAAGCTCCTCAACAGTCCTACAGAACGGTATCATAACCCAAAGATTCTTCAGTCCATATTCATCTCTAACCTTCTTTACGGCTCTAACCTCTAGTCTGAACGCCTCAATGTACTTCGGGTCATAGTATCTTGAGGCTCCTCTCCAGCCCAAGAGAGCCGAGGGTTCAACAGGCTCATATTTTTCTCCGCCCTTGAGCTCTCTATACTCTGAGGACTTGAAGTCGCTGAAACGCATGACTACTGGTCTAGGATAGAAGGCCGCACATATCTTGCGGAAAGCTTCAGCAAGCTTATTAACGAATTCTTCAGCTCTGCCCTGTTCGATCATGTATAATGGATGCTCACCGATCTCGCTTGACCAGACGAACTCTTGTCTGAGTAAGCCTACACCGTCAGCTGGTAAAGCCGCAACTTTATCAGCGATCTCCGGCTCACCTAGGTTAACGTAGATTTTTGTTCCAGTTATCACATAGGGTTCAGCAACAGCGGCTGCCGGAGCTGCCGCAGCCTTCTCAGCAGCTTCAATCTTTTCAGCAATGTCTTCAACTGCCCCCTCATAAACCACGCCGAGCTTTGCATCCACAGTTACTGTCATGCCGTCTTTAAGAACTTCCGTTGCCGGCGCGCCTTTAGAAGCTGTTCCAACAATGCATGGAATTCCAAGTTCCCTAGAAACTATAGCTGCATGACATGTCATTCCACCGGAGTTTGTTATGATTGCAGCCGCCTTTCGCATTGCTGGAACCCAGTCTGGCGCAGTCATTTCAGTAACAAGGATTTCACCCTTCTTGAATTCATTAATTTTATCGACGGTTGGGATAACATGCACTTTTCCAATGGCTATGCCTGGAGAGGCTGGGAGACCCTGAACAAGAATCTTTCGCTCTCTGGTAACGGCAGGTTTCTCCTCAACCTTCTCGGCTTCAGCTCCTTTGAGAGCCCAAACTGTTTCCGGTCTTGCTTGAAGTATAAATAGCTTGTTTGTTCTTTCATCAAGGGCCCATTCAATATCCATTGGCTTACCATAGTGTTGCTCAATCATGATGGCGTATTTAGCTAGCTCCTTAATCTGCTCATCAGTAAGTATCTGCTTATCTTGAAGCTCCTCTGGAACCGGTCTACGCTCGGTTCCGCCGGTGGGAAGCCTAACTAATTGAACCGTCTTCTTGGAGATGTTCTTCTTCACAATTTCTAGATCAGATTTTCTCACATAGTATTCGTCCGGCGTTATTACTCCCTGAACAACGTATTCTCCGAGCCCATAGCCAGCTTCGATTAAAACAACGCTCCTATCACCTGTAGCGACATCAAGAGTGAACATGACGCCGCTTGCCTTGCTATAAACCATTAGCTGAACAACTGCGCTTAATGCAACCGCCATGTGATCAAATCCCTTTTGAATCCTATAGAATATGGCTCTGTCAGTGAAGAGGCTTGCGTAACACTCCTTTATTCTCTCGACAACTTCCTCAGCTCCACGAACATTGAGATAAGTTTCCTGCTGACCTGCAAAGCTAGCATCCGGCAGATCCTCAGCCGTCGCCGAGCTACGTACAGCGACAAATGGCTCCGGCTCGCCGATCATCTCACCTAGTTTTTCATAGGCTTTGACGATTTCCTCTTCTAGGTCTTTCGGCATCTCAGCTGAGGCTATTAAATTCCTAATGGTGGCGCCAACTTTCTGCAGGGTTTGTGTGTCATTTGGATCTTTGAGTTCTTTAAGCACTTCCGCTATTTTTTCATCGAGTTTGTTATACTTTATATAGTATCTGTACGCGTCGGCGGTTGTCGCAAAGCCGTAGGGTACTGGAACACCAACTTTCCTTGTCATTTCACCTAAGCTCGCGCTTTTTCCACCAACTTTAGGCACGTCTTCTATGCCTATTTCCTCGAACCACAACACGTATTTTCCTTTTTTCTCAGACATTCATTTCACCTCAAACACTTTTACAATTTGGGTTATGTTTGGGCGACTTGAACGATTTGTTTCGGTAATTTTTCGATAATTATTCGACAGGGGGTTGGCAATTTAGCTTTAGCCCTTCTAAGGGCTTCCTTAGCGATCTCCAAGCCATTTTCATCAACATTAATAATTATTATTGGATCATTGGGCTCAACACGGGCAGCTCTACCAATAGGCTTACCAAAAGCTCTTCTCATACCTTCCTGAAGCCTATCGGCATGAGCCCCAAAAATCATTTTATTCTCTCTTAAAACTACGTGAGGATAGGGAAGAATACGCATGTAAAATCTCTTGCCCAGCTTTTCTTCTAGATATCTATTGGCGGCAATACGAGCTGCCTCAAGAGCATTATGTCTAATTTGAACACGTCTCTCAGCTATTAACAAGACTCTATGCGTGTAACTTTCAGAGAGGCTGCCAGCTGTGAATTTAGTTATTTTAGACTGGGGGGAACCGTGAATATACTCCTTTCTAGTATATGGCATGCCTTTGACTTCTCGATAGTTACGTGCTTTCATCGGTCTTTCCCTTAAGGATACAAACAGTAGAAATATTTAAACCTTACACTGCCTCTAAGCCCTCAGCGGCCTATTCTTAAACCATATGCTGGCTAGCTCCTCATAGTTCTTAAAAACGTTTCTTAGAACCGGTATGTACATTTTGATTTCTTCATCAGTCATATATTGAAATTGATATTCACCAACGTATGGTGATTCTTCACCCAATCTTGTTACGAACTCTATGTGCATGAAGGGGTCGCCTCTTTTAATGGTTATTGGCGTTCTATCGTTATTCAAGTTAACGACTTCAAGAGCCAGTCTGCCTACAAAACCGCTATGAACCTTTGCAGCATTAAGGAAAGACAAACCCATCCGCCCATACTTGCTTTTAGCAGTCAAATGTGCAACATAGTTTGGTGGAACAAAAACGATTTCATTGGAAACTAGGTTTCTATGCTCAAGATATTGGAGAGTTACTTCATCCTTTACAGTTAACACGTAGCTATCTCCGTCAAGAAGATTTAGGTCGAATGGATAAATGCACTTATATTTTTCTATGAGCTTAAGGAGCTTATCTTTGCCAAGCACACACATTTTCCATCACACGCTTTATTCTCAAAAAAATAAGAAAACAATCCCTAAAAAGATTACTTAACACGCAAAAATTTACCGAGTTAATATTTAAGTAACAAAGCATCAAATTTAAATCACACCATTTACCAAAAATAGAATGGGCCGCTGGGAACACGAGGGGCCCGTGAAACGAGTCTCCTAGAGACTCGTTCGGGAAGCGTAGCATGGATAACGCGTCGGCCTTCTAAGGCCTCAAGAAAAAGGCGCCGATGAAAGCCGAAGATCCTGGGTTCAAATCCCAGCGGGCCCGCCACTTTTCGGGTTTAAGTCTATGAGTTATTCTTTATGAACACCTCCTTAAGAGAATATGCTTTAGGCTGGATAACCGTCTTATAAAGTAAAAGTGACGACGCTAGCGTAATGACTACTAATAATAGAACTAATAGGGGGCTTCGTGCTTTGTATGATTTATATTTGGTGATTGGAGAGAGGAGATGGTTGGGACGATTTAAATTCGCCGTCGACTGAATCATAAAGAATCTATATCTTAAGGGCGAGGGATCATTCATCAACAATTTTTATCCGAAAGAAAAAATCAAGATTTCCTCAATTTTCTAGCATATTAAGTATTCTCTCACTATTCTGTTACCTTTATATCTTCAAGATTTTTGAGTCCCAGTAATTCGACGGTTCTAATTATTCCATATTCAACTTCCTTTTTCGGCGTCAGAACAATAGATCTAATGGAATCTAGACCAATTTGTTTAGCTTTCAAAGTTCTTGCATGTCCATCTAAAATGTAGTATTTTTGATGATGTTTAATGCACACTATTGGAACTACTATTCTATTTATGGATGAGATTCGCCTTATGTTAACTTGGGGTTGAGTTGGAATAAGATTGTTTAAGGGTATGTTTTCCACCTTCAAGTAAAATGGCATGTGATAAATTGCTTCATAATATTTTAATAATGTGATTATTTGGCTCCAAGCCCTAAGAATTTCATCATCAATCGGCGCAACATCAATTATTGATAGATCCTCTATTGACCGTTTAGGCGGAGCCCTATAACTAACTTCTTCTGGAAAGCATATTACGTAAGACTCGGTTGTTTCCTCCATCATTTTCACTAATATGTATGATCGGTGATGCCCATCTAAAACATAGTAGTTGCCTCCCTTTCTCACAGTTATTATTGGAACCCTATAACCTTCATTCAAAACCTTCATTAGAATTAAAGCCAGCTTATCCTTCTCTAAGAATCCTTCAGTAGGGCATAGGGACTTAACTGGTAAAACCCTAAATCTAACGCTTAGTTTTGTGCCATAAACCCTCTCTAAGCTATCTCTTATGCTCTCAGTTTTCTTATGCAAATCAGCCATAGTTGTTAACTCAATTTTCCGCATTCAATTAACCCACATCATTTAATGATACATCATAACGAAAAACGTTTCCTTGAAACAAAACTCTCTCAAAATTGAGCATGATTAGCAGATCCTATAGCGTTGATCGCTGGGGGAGATATATGATCAAAATAATATGTTTATAACTTTGATGTTTCTTACTTAAAGGAAGGGAATTTGAGGGAGACTGTGGATATGAGCAAGATTACGCCATTCAAACTTTTGACATCCCGTGAAAAAGCCCTAGAAATAGTCATGAAGCATGTCAAACCCATAGAGCGAAAAGAGTTTGTTCCAATAGAGAGGGCTGTTAATAGAGTTTTAGCTAAAGATTTAGTGGCTAACATGGATATTCCGCCATTTGACAGGGCTGCCATGGATGGCTATGCGGTGAGGGCTGAAGACACTTATGGCGCATCAGAATTTGAGCCGAAAATTTTGAGGCTTATTGATGTTCTGCATGCTGGTGAATCAACAAGTAGGGAGATAAAACGTGGAGAATGCATTCGTATAGCGACTGGTTGCCCCCTGCCGCCTAGAGCCGACGCAGTAGTTATGGCGGAATTTGCTGAAGAGAAGGGAGAAAAAGTGCTGATTTACAGGGCGGTACATCCCCTTGAAAATGTTTCACCTAGAGGCGAAGACATGAAATGTGGTGAAGTAATCCTTAAAGAAGGCGAAGTTTTAACGCCCGCTAAAATAGGTGTTTTTGCAGCTTTAGGCTTAAGAAAAGCATTAGTTTATCAGAAACCGCGTGTAGCGATAATTCCAACCGGCGTTGAGGTTCAGGATCAAGGATTTGAACTTAAGAATGGACAAATTTACGACATAAATTCTTACACTTTGGCTTCATTACTTATGGAGAACGGCGCCTCTGTTACAAGGGCTCCAATAATCCCAGACCTCTATGAAGCGCTAAAGACGGCATTATATCGGTATCTTGACCATGATCTAATAGTTTTTTCAGGCGGAAGCTCCGTTGGAGAACGAGATATGCTGACTAATCTTATAGAGGAGAATGGGCGGCTTCTATTTCATGGAGTTCAAATAAAACCCGGTAAACCAACCTTATTTGGCGTGGTTGAGGGAAAACCGGTGTTTGGAATGCCGGGCTATCCAACCTCATGCCTAAGCAACGCCTACATCTTCCTAATTCCAGCCATACGTAAAATGGCTAGGCTACCGCCTAAAAAATTAACAACAGTTAACG
>CAYNMB010000063.1:0-6911 GCA_964398235.1 uncultured Candidatus Bathyarchaeia archaeon
GAAGTTTTTAGGAAGGCTAGGATGGCTGCTCCAGCAGTAATCTTCTTTGATGAGATTGACGCCCTTGTTCCGAGAAGAGGACTGGGATATGGTGACAGCGGTGTAACGGAACGCGTTATCAGCCAATTGCTGACGGAAATCGATGGAATAATGACGCTTGAGGACATAGTTGTTCTCGCAGCCACAAATAGGCCTGATCTGATTGATCCAGCGATTCTTAGGCCGGGTAGATTTGACCGCCTAATATATGTTCCGCCGCCTGATGAGAATGGTAGGCTGGCGATTTTCAAGGTGCATACAAAAGATATGCCCCTAGCCGAAGATGTGGATCTGAAGCTGCTGGCGACCATGACTAAAGGCTACTCCGGCGCTGACATAGAGGCATTATGTAGAGAGGCGGCTATGATAGCGTTACGAAGAGACATAAATGCGAAGGAAGTTAAAATGAGTGATTTCCAAGAAGCGATGAAAAAGGTTGGTCCCAGCATAACGCCCGATATGGAGAAATGGTATAAGAACTTTGGTCAGCAGTTTAAGAAGCTGCAGAGGGCAGCTACGCCATTGATTACTTAAACTTCTTCTCCTTGTTGCTAATGAAGGGGGAAGTGTATAATTTATGGCGAAAACATGGAAAGTTCAGCCGCTTCATATGGCTATTGCTGAAATCTTGAAAAAGAAGGGATCCCTCACGGATATCGATCTTCTTGAGGCATTGAAATCCATTTATAAAGATTTGAGTTTAAATGAATTAAATAAAACTCTAATGAGCATGGAGATAGCTGGATTAATAACGGTTTCATCCATGAGTAAAGGTAAAAGACTTGTTCAACTGATCAGAAAGTAAGCGTTTTTATAGGAATATTTCTACTTTAACCTTATCTCCATCTCTAAGTTTCAATCTATCGCGCAGACAGGTTGGCGCTATAACTTCTATAACATCTTTTCCATAATGGCTTCTAAGAGCCACAACAACGGCGCCCTTCTCCCTATCATTTATCACCGCATGGAAACATTTAACTGGACCATAGCTTCTATCCTTATTTCTGAAGCCTTTAATCTCTATTCCCGGATAAATGTCCAATTTAGCCCTCAGATCCATGTTCTGTCCACTTAATAGTTTAAGGTTTAGGGTTCCCGGATATGGATCGAAGCCAAGTTTCTCAATGAATTGTCTCCTATACATTTCTCTTGAAATATAGTAGGCGCCTTCACCAAGCCCGCTGAAGACTTCTCCTTCAACAACTATCGATTTTATTTTCTTTCCAAAAATCATGTCTAAGCCGAGATAAATTTTCCTGAGATATTTTTCCCCCTTCTCTGAGATTCTGATGAGGCTTCCTCTACTGGTTGTTGTTCGATGTATTAGAGCATTTCGCTCCAAATCGATTAAACGTCTTGAAACGCTTTGCTGGGACAGCCCCAATACTTTCGCCAACGCTTTTGTTGAAATTTTTATTGTCTTTCGGCAAGCGCCCATTTCAGCCAGCTTATATAATATGAAGAAGTCCTTTGCAACTTTTTCCTCAGCAATCAATCAGATTCACCAATCACCTTTTTAATCGCTTTTTTGTGACATATTGTTTTTGTTTTCTTGCGCAAAAATAGTTTTGCTCTTCCTTCTAAGAGACTTTAATGTCCCTGAAACTAAAAGTATATGTATTGTAGCCTCCTTGCCATTAATTCTCGTTATCGCCGCTATTGCCGACTTAACCATGTCTAATGCTCTATGTGAGCAACGTAATATTGCGCTTCTCTCCTTCCACCTATATTCAATTAAGGCTAGCTCTGTTTGGCTGGCTCCATACTCGCCGAAAAGCTGGAGAATGCTGGACCATACGGCATTGAGAAAGCTTCTTCTATCAATTTCTTCATCGCTTTCAATCTTGACAAGTATGTAACGGCGCCTTATTCTTCCTAGCAATCTTTACCCCTCTTAACCAAATAAACTCCGGGGCATATGTAATTTGGGCTTAGTTTCCTCCTGTTCCTCTCAACTATGTTTATTGGATTAACGGAGAGCGCTAGCTTAGCGGAGTGTAAATCTAAGCCTAAAAGATATGTGAGGGCTGCGTAATCGCTAGGTTTTCTAAGCAGACGTGGGTTTTCGGCGCCGCTTGATAAAACTATTGGCACGCCAAATTTATTTGCCGCTGAAATCTCCTTTCTAAGAATGTTGAGGAGGTGAATTCTCCGGAAGCCCTCGGTATAAAGCAATGGTGTTAGATTGACTTCTAAGGCGGCGTTTTTTTCAGATGCAAGTTTCGCTTCTGATTTTCCAAAGAAATGCTTCTTATATTCTCCGGAATGAGCTGAAATTAAGTCGACTCTCCGATCCTTAGCGGCTTGGATGTAGGTTTGTTTGGTTTGACAGTTTACTCCAATAACCTCGAATTTTCTCCGAATTTTCCTTAGCATGCTGAGGAGTTCCCTACTATTTTTCGGCGTTAAATCAGCTCTAGTAACCATGTCTAAACCTAGTTCTTTGCAAATTTTCTGAGCGTTTTCAACATACTCTCTCTTTACGTCAATGGGAAACGTTAATCCAACTACGCTGTATCCTAGCTCAGCGGATTTTTCAATTAGCTTCCTCATTTTGTCAAATTGATTGACTGGTGGACGAAGATGGAGATCCACGAACTTCATGGTAGTAGCCCGATCTCCCTACATGTTTCTCTAATTTTTTCAATTCCCGAGACTTTGAACCTTATGCGGATACGTATTGGATCAGCCTGTGAAAGCTTTAGTTTGCCTTTAAAGGCTTCCTGTTTATTAAGCCTAATGTAAAGGCTTCCCCTATCTACATGAAGGCTTAGATTGCGCTCCAGCTCTTCTTTGTCGATTAATGGAAGATTTGATGAAATATTGTGCAATAATGACTCAATTATCTCCGGCTCCCTTATTTTCGTCTTAAAGAATATTATTGGATTCCCATATTCTCCCTTTAAATTATTCTTGCTAAATGATATGCTCTCAGCGTATTTTGGTGGAAATATGTTTTTAGCCGCCGTCAAAACCTTATTTTGATCCTCGGTTGCATGTGCAAAGAAGCTTAAGTCCACGTAAGATATTTTTCTTTTCATTATCGATCACTTGACAACTATTAAACTTCCTTTAATATTCTTAAGTTTCACGATTTTATGTTTTGTTTAAGAGTTTAATATGTTGGAAAATTTGGTGGCGAAAAAGGGAAAAACATTCTTCTTCATTTCATTGTACTGAAAAAATAATTTAAACCCTAAAGAAACTATTTGTTTTCCCGCATTTGATTCAGATAGCTTTTTAGAGATTTAATGTTCTCTTCATGCCTAGTTTTTCTTCTAACGTCTACTGGAATCCCTAGGGTTAACGCCTGCTTAATGCTTAAACCAACAGCTTTAAGCTCCTCTCTACTGAAACCTTTGCCGAAACGCTTCTTATTTTTTCTATAAACGATAGCTTTAATCGCCATAGCATCTCCACCTCCCCTAAATCATTTTAAGTTCATAATCCAAATATTTAAACCATTTTTCAGAAATGAATTTTTTCTTCCTCCGCCGTTTTAAAGAACATTTTATCCTTTTCTTTCTTTTAATTAAACGCGGCGTTTTTGGGCTCCGATTTAAATAGAAAGGTTTTTAAAAAAGATCAGTATTCAATGATTTGTGATCGAGCCGTGAACCTGATTCCGAAGAAAGTATTCCTTACTAAAGGGGTTGGAGTGCATAAGGATAGATTGGCTTCCTTTGAGCTAGCCTTGAGAAGCGCTGGTATTGAACAGTGTAACCTAGTATGCGTGTCAAGCATAATTCCACCTGGTTGCAAGATAATTTCGAGAGAGGAGGGGCTTAAGCTTCTTAAGCCTGGACAAATAACCTATGTTGTCTTGTCTCGAAACGATACCAATGAGCCTAAGCGCCGAATCACGGCGGCTATTGGTATAGCCCTACCAAAAGACGATGATGGATATGGATATATAGCCGAATATCACTCCTATGGAGAAACCGCGAGGAAAGCCGGCGATTACGCTGAGGACTTGGCTGCAACCATGTTAGCGATGACCTTAGGCATAGAGTTTGATCCCGAAATGGCTTGGGATGAAAGGAAGAAGGTGTATGAGGCTAGCGGAAAAATTTTTAAGACAACCCACATATGTCAGTCGGCTGAAGGAGATAAAAATGGCCGTTGGACGACTGTTATAGCGGCGGCGGTTTTTCTACTATAATTCTAATCTAAAATTTATGGTTACGTTTTATTCTGTTCCTCTACTTTTTGCGAAGAGGCCTCTAACTTTTCTTCCAGCGCTTGTTAATCCTCTGAAAACTCTTCCCCTTCCTTTTCCAAGCTGGACTTCAGGCAGAAGTGTTCTATCAACCATTATGACTTCAAACCACTTGTAGCGTCCGTCCTCCCAAACCCAATAGGAATTGAGAACCTCTAAGTTTGGAAATCTTCTTGCAGCTCTCTCTTCAGCGATTAGCCTTAGGCTTTTCGCTGGCTTATATTTTCTTACGCCCATTCTTTTAGGTCTTCTACCAGATCGGGGTCTAGGCTTCCTTAATCCGCCTCTTCTCACCCTAACGCGCACAACTATGTATCCGGGTTTATCCTTATATCCCAGTCTTCTAGCTCTGTCTATGCGCGTCGGCTTATCGATTCTAATTATTGCTGGCTCCCTACGCCATATCATGACTCTTTCGCGCATAATCTCCTTTACATAGCTTTCACTCGGTTTTCTCCACGCTCTCGCCATGTATTTATATGCCAATGACCACCACTCCTATCTTATGGCTATGCTAATAGCTAGGCTAAATTTAACCTTTTTGTTTTAAACAATTTTTGATAAAAGTAAATCATTAATATTTCTTCTCAAATTCATTTTATCCATCAGATAGAGTGAGGAGCAAGGATGTCGATATGAGTGCGGGAGAAATCAATTTGGCTAATAAAATAGTTAAGGTTGCATTTCAGGGCGAAGCAGGCGCATATAGTGAGGACGCCATATACGAGTTTTTCGGCTCTAGGGTTCAACCGATTCCATGTAAACGTTTCTCAGATGTTTTCAGAAAGGTTGAGGACGGCGATGTAGATTTTGGTGTCGTTCCAATAGAAAATTCCATTGAGGGAAGCGTAACGCAGGTCTATGATCTATTTCTAGATCATGAGGTGAAAGTCTGCGGCGAAGTAGTTTTAAGAATAATTCATTGCTTAATAGCGAATCCCGGTCTCAAGATTAATTCAATAAAAGTTGTTTTTTCACATCCTCAAGCTTTGGGGCAATGTAAAAGCTTTTTGGAGCAATTAAATTGTGAAATAGTGCCCACCTATGATACTGCTGGAAGCGTGAAAATGATTAAGGAGCGAAGTATGGTTAATGCCGCTGCAATCGCAAGCGAGAGGGCGGCTTCAATCTACGATATGGAAATTCTTGCAAGAGACATAGCTGACAATCCAAACAACTATACGCGCTTCTTTATCCTATCCAAGCAGGATGCTTCTCCAACCGGAAACGATAAAACCTCGATAATTTTCTCAACAAAGCATGTTCCTGGAGCATTATATAGGGCTCTAGGAGAGTTTGCGCAAAGAGGAATCAACCTCACAAAAATAGAATCTAGACCAACTAGGCAAAAACCTTGGGAATACAATTTTTACCTAGATTTTGAAGGTCATAGACTGGAGCCTAGATGCATTGAGGCTTTAGAGGGGCTTAAGAAAAAAGCAATCTTCGTTAAAGTTTTAGGATCCTATCCGAAGGCTCCGGAAATAAATAACGTTATTTAGTTTTTTGAAAAATTTTGCCAGCTATATAAAAGATGCTTGCTGCTAGGCTTATGAGAGCTCCCAGAATGTAGGGCGCGTTGGGAGAGTATTCTGAGACATAGCCTCCAGCTAATGAGCCTAGAAAGTATCCTGCGCCTATTAGGCTTTCGAAAACTCCTGAAGCGTATCCTCTTATTGAACTCAATCTTCTGAATATAAGTGAGATGGAATTGGCATACAGTATTCCAGCCCCGAAACCGAATGCTGAGAAAGATATGGAAAATAAAATTGTTGTTGAGCTTAAAGCAGTTAGTGATGATGCTGAAGCAAACATCAAGGATCCAAATAAAAATGTGAAGATGCTTCCAATTCTAGATTTAATTGCATAAGCCTTAAGAAAGGCTATGAGTCTGAAAACTCCGTTAAGCAACATTATTGCACCTATTTCATACTCCGGTATTCCGAGGTCAGCGGCATACGCGGGGAAAAGGTTGAAGATTATTCCGCCTACGATGGAGAAAAGTAGTATGGAGACAATTGCCATGGCGAGTGCGAAAGCCCCCTTTTCCGCCACGACTTCATCTTTCCCCCGTAAATGCCTCATATTTTCCCTCGGCTTTTCCTTAACAACTATTGCCGCTAGTAGAGACAATGAAAGAGAGAGAATCGACGAAAAAATAAAAGGCGCTCTAATTTCAAAAATGCTGATTAAGGAACCGCCAATCATCGGCCCTATGATTGTCCCAAAACCCCATGAAAGATTAAATTTCCTCAAGGTTTCCTCAAGCCTCTCTTCCGCCAGATCCGTCAACAACGTTTCCACCGAGGGCCAAAAAACAGCTATGGAAAACCATTCTAACGCCTTTACAGGTATGAGCATCCGCGGTTTTTCAGTCAAAGTATAAAGAATGCATACTAGACCATATAAAAAAGTGGACGTCACTAAGAAAGGTTTTCTTCTAAATTTCTCGGTAAGTATGCCTGAAACCAGAGGCATGAACGAATATATCATTCCCCCAGTAGCCCCTATAACGCCAATAAGCATTGGCGACGCCCCCATTCTCTCAGCATATATGGGGACAGTTATGCCGGTTACTCCGACAAGCATCTGTATTATTAGAGATGAAGCCAGCAACAGCATAAGAGGCCTTTTAGGCATCCCCTCAACCTCC
>CAYNMB010000064.1:0-6910 GCA_964398235.1 uncultured Candidatus Bathyarchaeia archaeon
GGTTTTGAAATTCCAAAACCAACTGCTAGAGGGATTTTTCCCTTAGAAATGGATGAGGCTCTTCTGATGAAGCTAATGCTCTCTTTGCGAAGCTTTCTTCTCGCTCCAGTAACTCCATAAACTGAAACCAGATATAGAAAACCTGATGAAAATTCAATAATTCTTTTAAGCCTATCGTCAGATGTTGATGGAGCCGCAAGAAAAATTGTATTAATATCGTATTTTTTCGCTATAGCCTTATATTCTAACGCTTCCTCAATTGGTAAATCTGGAACAATAACGCCGCTTACGCCACTCTCAGCCGCTAAATTAAAGAAGTTTTCCAGTCCACTTCGGTAGATTATGTTGTAGTAGGATAAGATTATTACTGGAAGATCATATTTAGCAGAGATCTTCTTAGCCATTTCTAGGGCATTTACGGGTTTTATATGGGAATTTAGCGCTCTGACAACAGCGCGCTGTATTGTAGGTCCATCAGCTATTGGATCCGAGAAAGGTATACCTAGTTCAAGCATGTCAATGCCGCCCTCAACCAGTGCATCAACTATTTTCAATGAATACTCAAGCGTTGGGTCACCGCATGTAATGTACGCTATTAACGCTCCTTCTCCACGTCTCTTTAATTCCCTAAATTTCTCTTCAATTCTCCTCATATCTTTACACCCAAGTATTTTGCGACAACCTCTACATCCTTGTCTCCTCTTCCAGAAAGCGTAACGACAATGATGGCGTCTCTGCTTAGATTAGGTGCAATTTTCATGGCGTATGCTAATGCATGCGACGGTTCCAAAGCCGGTATTATGCCTTCAGTTCTAGAGAGCTCAAGAAATGCTTTTACAGCCTCTTCATCGGTTACGGCAACATATTTAGCGCGCTTAATCTCCTTAAGAAATGAGTGCTCTGGACCGATGCCTGGATAATCAAGACCGGCTGAAATGCTGTGAGTCGTCTTTATCTGCCCATTCTCATCCTGAAGAACATAGGTTAGCATTCCATGGAAGACTCCTTCCGCTCCGGCGCATAGGGATGCTGCATGTTTTCCGGTTTCTATTCCTTCTCCAGCTGCTTCGACACCATACATTTCTACATGTGAATCATCTAGGAATGGATAAAATGTTCCCATGGCGTTGCTTCCTCCACCGACGCATGCAATTAAAATGTCCGGTAGTCTGCCCTCCTTCTCAAGAATCTGCTTTCTGATTTCCTGGCCTATGATGCTTTGGAAGTCTCTTACAATCATCGGGTACGGATGTGGGCCGACGACGGAGCCTATTAGGTAATATGTTGTGCGAACATTTGTAACCCAGTCTCTAAGGGCTTCGTTGATGGCGTCTTTGAGGGTTTTGGAGCCGGATTTAACTGAATGAACTTTTGCTCCTAGAAGCTCCATTCTAAAAACATTTAGTTTCTGGCGCATCATGTCTTCAGCGCCCATGTATATCTCGGCTTTTAAACCTAAAGCGGCGCATGCCATTGCTGTCGCAACACCATGTTGTCCAGCTCCAGTCTCGGCTATAACCCTCTTTTTACCCATTCTTTTCGCCAGTAGGGCTTGACCCATAGTATTGTTTATTTTATGTGCGCCTCCATGTGCTAGATCCTCGCGCTTTAAGTAGATTTTCGCTCCACCCAGCTTCTTAGATAAATTTTCAGCATAATAGAGCGATGTCGGTCTGCCGGCGAATTCAGAAAGATAATATTTCAATTGTTTCTGGAAGTTTTCATCAGACTTTGCTTTCTCATATGCTTCCTCAAGCTCCATCAGCGCAACCATTAATGTTTCCGGAACAAATCTGCCGCCAAACCTACCGTACTTTCCATTTATCGGATACTCGCTAAGTTTAGGCACTCTTCAGCCCTCCTAACCTCCCTAATAAAAGCCATTATTTTCTCTCTATCCTTTATACCCGGCTTGGATTCAACCCCACTTGACACATCTACCGCGGAGGGTTTAACGGCTAATAAAGCATTTTTGACATTTCTTGGATTTAATCCGCCAGCTAGAATTAGGGGCTTAGGGCTTATTACATCCCTTATTCTTCGGCTTATGGTCCAATTATGCGTTACTCCGGTGCCGCCATATTTATTGGGGGCATAGGAATCAGCGAGAATTGCGTCAAAGAATTGCGCATCTTCTAAAGCCTCTCTTATCGCCTCCTCTCCCCTAACGCTAATGGCTCTTATAACTGGTACATGTTTAGATAAGCTTAGTTTTTCTTCGGTAGATAGGGGTCCACCATGAATCTGAATCATATCTGGTTTTAGCTCCCTATAGATTCTGATGATTTGATCCATGTTTCTAAAAACCGTGACCGCAACTTTCCTAACAAATATGTTTGTCTCTTTCATGAGTTCCTCAGCCTTTTCCAGAGTTAAGTTTCTAGGCGAGGATGGAACATCTATAATAAAGCCGAGTGCATCTGCTCCGGCATCCACGGATGCATATAGGTCTTCAAGCCTTGTTATTCCACAAATTTTAATCCTAAACCTGTTCATGAGCGTTCACCAGACGCGCAATAAAATCTTTAATGTTATTTGATCTCATAATTGATGATCCGACCAAAAATGCATGAACCCCGCATTTCCTCAGTAGAAGTATGTCCTCTGGAGATTTTATTCCGCTCTCGCTCACAACGATTTTATCATCGATTTCAGCCCTACCGAATTTCTCCAAGATTTTCTTCGTTGTATATAGGTTTACTTTAAGCGTTCTAAGATCTCGATTATTTATTCCAATCATTTCAGCATTGGTTGAAAGAGCCTTTCTAAATTCTTCGGCAGTGTGCGTTTCTAAGAGAACCTCAAGCCCCTTACTATGAGCGTAGCCTATCATTTCGTTTATGTCAGATTCGCAGTATCCACGCTCAAATAGAGACAGAATGAGTAAAATGGAATCAGCGCCTAGATTATGAGCTACGTCGATCTGACATCGACTTAAAATTATATCCTTCATCAATAAGGGGGCATGGATGGATAATCGCACTTCAGCCAAGTTCTCCAAGGATCCTGAGAAATAGGATGGTTCAGTCAGCACGGATATTCCGACAGCCCCAGCCTCAACCATCTCTTTAGAAAGGGTTTTCACATTCCTTCGCTTTCTAAGAACGCCAGAAGAGGGGGAAGAAAATTTAATCTCTGAAATTACAGCGTTCTTCCTGCATTTTTTTATGGCATCCTTTAAACTCGCTTTGGCCACTACAGTACGTTGGATCTTAGACTCCACGTCGTAGTAGCCTGAATCTATGTTCTTTTTCGCTGTAGCAGCTAATATATCCAGAAAATCACCCATATTTTTTCTCCATCTCCTCGAGCCTAGATAAGTCGCCATTATATGCCTTAATTAAATCCTTGAGTTTCTTGTAGGCTGAGCCACTTCTAATCGATTCTAGAGCCAATTCAACTCCATATCTGAAATCATCCGCCTTTTCACCCACGACTAGCGCTGCTGATGAATTCATGAGAACCATGTTCAATTGAGGGTCTTCAAGATTGGGGTTGCAATAGAGTATCTGGAAGGATTTTTTAACGGCGTCCTCCGGGCTTTGAATAACTATCTCCTCTATTCTAGCATGTTTGAAACCAAAGTCTTTTGGGAAAACGCTTAGGAGCTTTATTTCACCGTCTCTTAGCCAAGCCATCTTGGTTTCACCAACTATTGAGATCTCATCGATTCCATTAGTTCCATGGACAACGAGGACTTCCTCGCATCCAAGGTTTTTGAGGACTAGAGCTAGGGGTTTAAGCCAAACGCTGTCAAAAACCCCTAACAATTGGGCTTTAACATTAGCCGGATTACTTAATGGACCAAGCAGATTGAAAACCGTTCTTATACCTATTTCTTTACGTGGCTTAACAGCATGCTTCATTGCTGGATGAAAGGTTGGTGCAAACATGAAGCCTATACAGTTTTCCTCAATTGATTTCTCAACAATTTCCGGTTCTACATTGAGATTTAATCCGAAATGTTCTAGGAGATCCGCGCTTCCAATTTTACTGGTGAATGAGCGGTTTCCATGCTTAGCGACGGGAACTCCTGCACCAGCCACTATAAGCGATGTTAAAGTGCTGATATTAAGCGTTTTTATAGCGTCTCCTCCCGTACCAACCACATCAATGATTCTGCCCCTAACATTCGGTTTAATTATTCGGCAGAAATGTTTCATGGCTAATGCAAAGGCAGAAATCTCCTCGACGGTTTCACCCTTCATTCTCAGGGCTGTTAGTATGGCAGCCATCTGGGCTGAGGAAGCCTTTCCAGACATCATTATCTCCATCAGCTTATATGCTTCATTAAACGCCAGATTTTGCCCCTCAACAATTTTCCTCAAATATTCCTTCACCATTTTCCATCACCCCAATCAAGAAAATTTTTAATGATTCTTTTTCCTTCAGAGGTCAAAACGGATTCTGGATGAAACTGAACACCCTCTATCGGGTAAACCACATGGCGAACACCCATTATTTCACCATCGTCTAGAGAGACCGCCGTAACTTTTAGGCATGAGGGAATAGTTTCCCTATCAGCTACAAGCGAATGATATCTGGCGGCTCTAAAAGGGTTCTTAACTCCTCTAAAAACGCCCTTCTCATCATGTTTAATCAAACTGGTCTTACCATGCATAACTTTTTTAGCCCGCACTATCCTACCGCCGAAAACTGTCACTATTCCCTGACAACCTAAACAAACGCCTAAGGTCGGCGTTTTCCTACTTATGGTTAGCAGAATATCTGAGCATATGCCGAAATACTTCCTTTCATAGGGGTTTCCGGGACCCGGTGATAGGATTATTCTGTCAGGACTGATTTTCCTCACTTTTTCAATAGTGATCTCATTATTTCTATATACTATCGGCTCTTCGCCGAGCTCGCCAACGTATTGAGCAAGATTATAAACAAATGAGTCATAATTGTCTATTATCAACACTTTCATTTAATCACCTCCAGCTAACTCGAGAGCTTTGAAAAGAGCCTTAGCTTTAAACTCGGTTTCAAACCACTCCCTCTCTGGTGTGGAGTCTGCAACAATTCCACTGCCAACTTGAACATGAAACTTGTTGTCCTTTGCGAACAGAGTTCTTATCGTAATCGCGAAGTCCATGTTGCCATTATAGGAGAAGTAGCCCACAGCCCCAGCGTATGGACCTCTGCGGAAACGTTCCAGCTCCTCAATTATCTCCATGGCTCTGACCTTTGGGGCTCCAGAAACCGTTCCTGCTGGAAAAACTGCCCTGAAAACGTCGAAGCAATCATATTCGTCTCGAAGTTTACCAGTAACCTTTGAGACAATATGCTGAACATGGCTGTATTTGTAGATTTTCATGAATTCGGATACACTTACGCTTCCAAATTTAGAAACTTTTCCAACATCGTTTCTGGCTAAATCAACCAGCATTATGTGCTCAGCGATTTCTTTCGGATCATTCAACAATTCACTCTCTAGAACAAGATCTTTCTCTGGGTCTCCGGTCACCGGCCTAGTGCCAGCGATTGGACAGACCTCGATTACGCCGTTTTCAACTTTAACTAGGGTTTCTGGACTTGAGCCAACTATAAAACGGTCATCCATTTTAAGGAAGTACATGTATGGCGATGGGTTAATGGCTCTTAAATTCAGATAAAAAGCTTCTAATCCCCCATCGACACTAAATGTG
This sequence comes from uncultured Candidatus Bathyarchaeia archaeon, assembly GCA_964398235.1. Lineage (GTDB taxonomy): Archaea > Thermoproteota > Bathyarchaeia > Bathyarchaeales > DTEX01 > DTEX01. The sequence goes on from CAYNMB010000064.1 coordinate 5,652, forward strand.
TATCGCTTTGACAATACAACTTGGAAGATGTCGCCGGAGAAGATGTATTCTTTCGCCCTTTCAATCAGCTTATCGTAGTTTTCTCTATCAATGTTGGGTTTTGGTGTTGAAAATGAGATTTTAGGGACAGATGCGGAGGACTTCTGGCAATATTTTATGGCTTCATCATATCGGTTTTCGTCTCTATAGAAGTAAAACGCTTCATTTCTTAGGTGATCGAAAATTAATCCGTCGTCGTATATGCCCATTTCAATGTCTGGGAAATTGAGGTTGTCAAGCGAAGTGTTCGGTATTTTCTCCCAGTATCGTATGACATCATAAGAAATGTAGCCAACAGCTCCGCCGATGAATCTATATGATGATTGAAGATGATTATTCGGCTTCAAAATTTCTTTCATAACGCTTAGGGGATCCTCAACTTTTAATCTTTCATCTCCAACTCGAGCCATAGAATTCTTAATGTTTACAATGGTTTTCGGATCAAAGCCGATAAAAGAGAATCCAGCAGAATCCATTTGTTCGCCTATGGATTCCAAGAGAAAAGCGTGGTTACAGTTTTCGAGAATTTTAAAGAAAACATTGACTGGAGAATTGAATGGAATCTTTCTGAACTTCACTGGCTGAGAGAATTTTGCGTCACTACAGTTTTTGGAAATGCCAAACTAAGTCACCCATACGCACACCCACGCATGACAGACCTATTTTGTATAGAAATGCATTATTTAAATCTTTTGTGTACTAAAAAGAACATAGAAGAGAAGATGGGTCCCCTTCGTACTTGAAGTGATGTCTGATGTAGTGAAGAACAAGACCTTGAAGAATAGATGTAGAAAAGTATAAAAGCAGTTTGTCTTGAAAATAAAATCTTATGTTTTATCGAATGAGAGTGGACAGTCAATGGTTACTTCTCGTATGCACCGCCACTCATGTTTTCGTTCACGTATTTACCATGATGCATGTAGCGCTTATACCGGTCTTCACGAAGGAGCTTGAGCTATCAATATATGAGGCTGGGCTGCTGGTTTTTATACCGCAGCTCATCTCAATTCTCATAAGCTTACCTTATGGCTTCATAATTGATCGAATTGACCCACGTAAGCTAATCGCCCTAAGCCTGCTTATTGCAGGGTTTTCGGGGCTTTTCGCAAGCCAATCTTGGAATTTCATAACGCTCCTAGCGTCCATTTCTTTTATTCCACTCTCCTCATCGATTTACCATCCTCCCGCGTTAAAAATGATAAGTGAGGTTTTTTCAGGCA
>CAYNMB010000065.1:0-6768 GCA_964398235.1 uncultured Candidatus Bathyarchaeia archaeon
AGCTGGAGGAACTTTGGTAAAAAAATCTATTTTTATGCGCCGGGCTTCGTATACTACAGTAACAAATATTTTAGGTCTTCTCTAACGAGTTTTCCATCCATATCGGTTACTGGAGAATACTGTGCCTTAAAGTGTCGACACTGCGGTGGTAGAATACTTGAGACGATGATTTCGGCGCAAACCCCACGGAAACTTATGGAGGTTTGCAGCAATCTTAAGAAGGCTGGAGCGCTTGGATGCTTGATAAGCGGCGGATGCTTGCCTAATGGATCCGTCCCCATAGCAAGGTTCATAGATGCAATAGCGGAGGTAAAGAGGAAGCTTGGGCTTACAATAGTCATTCATACGGGGCTGATTGATTTTGAGACTGCGAAAAAGCTTAGGGAGGCGAAGGTGGATGCAGTTTTAATCGACATAATTGGATCTGATGAAACCATAAGGGAGATTTATCGTCTCCATAATGCGTCAACCAAGGATTATGAAAAAACCCTTGAGGCTCTAAAAAGGGCTGAAATCCCCTTTGTGCCGCATGTTTTAATCGGTCTTCATTATGGCACTATAAAAGGCGAATTTAAAGCTCTAAAAATGATAGAGAAATATGATCCGTCAGCCTTGATTTTCATCATATTTTTCCCAATTAGGGGGACGGAAATGGAGCATGTTAAGCCGCCTCCACCTAGTTCGGTTATAAATGTTTTAGTTCAGGCGCGTTTAATGATGCCGGATGTACCCATTGCTCTCGGTTGCGCTAGGCCGAAGGGAAAACATAGGGTGATGACGGATTTATTGGCGGTGGAGGCGGGAGTTAACGCTATAGCCTTTCCAAGCACCGAATCTATACGTAGAGCTGAAGAATTAGGTTTAAAGATAAGTTTTTCAAGACTCTGTTGTTCACAAATTTACAGTGAAATTAGAAGTTTAAAAAATGGTTGAATATCCTTATAGATCTTGTTTCTATTTGGATTTTGCTTCAGCCGTCAGATTTTCCCGTACCTCTCTGCCCTTATATTCCTGTGCAACAATCATCGTTGACGTTAATATGACGCTTGGAATCTCTCTAACCTTATCTAAAAAGCTGTTCAGTTGATCTAGATTCTGCACCCCAACCTTTGCAATTATATCATATTCGCCGTAAATAACGCTTACATCCAAAACATTTTCTAGATCGGCTATCTTTTTACAAACGCTTTTTTCTGATCCGGAATTCACTTTAAAAAGCACATATGCCTTGATCATATTCCACTACCCTCAGCGTTCTTTAGAGAATAATGCTCACCATCAGATTTAACTGTTTCCCACTCCACGTAAATCTTCTAGATTTGAAGAATTATGTTTAAGAATATTCTTAAAGAAGCCCTATTTCTTTACTTTATTTATGGGCTGAAGAGTGGAAGGGGAATCTGCATGATTGCTCTACGTTTACATAAGCCTAGAAGTCTGAGAATCGATGAAGTCCATAAGCCCAGAATAAATTCTGATGAAATTTTAGTTAAGGTTGTGTACAGCGGTATCTGCGGTAGCGATCTTCATTTATATAGAGGGGCTTTAAGGGATAGGGTTAAGTATCCAGCCATCCTTGGACATGAGCTTTCAGGCGTTGTGGCGGAGGTGGGGGATGAAGTTACTTGGTTGAGGGAGGGAGATAAAGTAGTCGTAAACCCCGTGCTCTCATGTGGTAGCTGCGTAGCCTGCATGGCTGGAAGATACAATGTTTGTCTCAATTTTAAGATAATGGGCGTAGATATGCCAGGCGCATTCGCAGAATACGTTAAAGCTAATGGCGCAAAGGCATATAGGGTGCCGGAAGGCGTTTCGCTTAGAGAAGCCGCCTTAACGGAACCCTTCTCAGTAGCGGTGCATGCATGTAGAAGAGTCGGTATCGAATCGGGCGATGTGGTGGCTATAATAGGACAGGGGCCTATAGGCTTATGCGTTACCCAAGTAGCCAAACATTATGGCGCCTTCAGCATAATAGCCTTAGATGTGCTTGATGAAAGGCTGGAGGCGGCTAAAAAGCTGGGTGCCGATGAAATCATAAATCCTGTGGAAATAGATCCGGTTAAGGCTGCAAAAAGACTAACCGGTGGGGTTGGAGTAGATAAGGTTATAGAAGCCTCAGGGAGCCCCGACGCCCTTAATATGGCTGTTCGGATGGTGAAGCCTGGAGGCAGAATAGTTGTGCTGGGATTATGCTTCAAGGAGGTGAAGATTGATACATCGCTTATGGTGTTTAAGGAGGTGGAATGCATTGGATCTAGGGTATACTTGGATGAATTTTCAAGGACGCTGAGGCTGTTTAGCAAAGGCTACTTAAAGGCTGAGCCGCTGATAACTCATGAGCTACCATTAAGGGATGGGGTGAGAGCCTTTAAAATGCTGGATGAAAGGCGAGGAAATGCTATAAAAGTATTATTAAAACCTTAGTTAACATTTTCGCTGATTCAGTTGGCTTTATCATTAGGGCTTAAGCTGGGAATAAATCTGGAGAGGCTTTCCGCTTCCTCGTCAAGAATCTTCAGTAGGATTTTCTCATGCGACAGCATTTTCTTTCTTAAGGGTCTAGGATACCGTCTTAAACTAGCGCCGAACACATAGTTGCTGGTGAGATATTCAACAAGTTCGCTGAAGCTTGGAATAACCTTCTTCTTTTTGTAGTAAATCCACGCTTCGTGAAGAGTTGGTCTTAGCACATAGTTAGATTGATTGAGGAACTGCATGCCGCAGCAATTTTCAGCCGTATGCAGTTCATAAAAGCCTTCTTTACATGTTGAAAATTTTAGTCCAAATTTGTCGCATAGCTCTCTAGCCTTAGTGTAAGCATGCCTCCTCCATTGAACCGACACCCTCATGATTTTTGAGGAAGTTTCAATGGATGGCGAATAAGGCTCCCATGCCCCTAGATTTTCGTAGGCTTGCTTTTCATACGCCAGCTTTTTGTATAGCGCTAAATTTTCATCCTCATCCCTCAGAGACTCAACTATCATCTGTCTCGCTCCAGCATACTTGATTTGCTCTACTATTTTTTCAAGTTCACGATCAGTTATTCCCGGTATGAATGGCTGAAGCCTAACGATGACCGGAATATTGTTGCCTGAGAGTCTTTCAATGGCGTTTAGCCTTTCAGTGGGTGGGGGAGCGTTCGGTTCAATGCTTCTAGCAATCTCATCATTTATCGTGGATAAGGATATCTGCACGATGGCAAGGGATTTATCGCATAATTTCTCTAGGACATTAATGTAATCTTCCCTAAGAAGCAGGGTCGCCTTAGTATTAATGATTAATGGACTTTCATATTTTAAGCAAAGTTTCATCAAATGTTTGCTCATCGAATATTCGGCTTCAATCGGTTGAAATGGATCAACAAGTGTAGCAAGCCTAAAAGGCATAATCTTAACATTCCTTTTCTTCAAAAATTTAAGCAATTTAGTAAACGTGTGCAGAGTTTTTGTTACTGGCAGATTTTCAGTTGCTTTAACTCTATACCATCGACCGAAGCAATAAACACATTTATGCTCACATGTGAGGTAAGGCTCTATTCTGAGTATAGAGTAGCAGTAGGGGCTAACATTAATGCTGGGATTTATTACGAAGTCTTCCAAATCGCCAATACCGCCAATCATACAAGGAATAAAATTGTGCTGGTCAAATTAAGAGTTTTTGAGGGAAAAAATTATTTGCTCATTCGCGGCGGCTTACAAATGTTTCAGCCACGGGTAGTCTCCTCATGGGGATCGGAATCAAACAGCCGCCGCTTCATCATCACAAAAATAATTTTACAAATCCCAACTTTTAAGCTTTCTAATTTAAAATGTTAGAAGATAAGTTTGCTTATTCAGCTAAAGGAATTTTCCTCATCGTGTTCAGGCGAAACCTCCCTCATCATCATTAACTATCTTACGTAAACTTTCCCTTAAACTTTAATCTCCCTTTTGAGTCTTCCTTAGGGAGGATATTTTTTGGTAGATTGTGAAGATTATGCCGAAGGCTATGAGGATTCCGCCTAGAGAGATGAAGGAGCCTCCGTATCCGAAGGATGCGAGCACTAGGCCGGTGACGATTGGTCCAAGCATTTGACCGATGTCCATGATTGTTGCTAGGAGCCCCATGGATGCTCCATAGACTCCTTTACCCGCTAAGTCTCCTACAAGTGCGGGTGTGGTGGAGATCACCATTACGAATCCAAGTCCGTAAGCCACAGATATAAGCAATAATGGAAGAAATTGCGTCGTGTATGGTATAGCGAATATGGATAGACTGCTCAACCCTAAGCCTAAAAGTATTGGGATTCTTCTTCCAATCCTGTCGGAGAGTCTTCCCACAAATGGGCTGGCTAAGGGGATTAAAACTAGCTGCATGCCCATGATTGTTCCGATCAAGGAGGCGTCTAGTTGGGCTATATTTTTTAAATAGCCCGTAAAGAAGAATTCTAATGCTCCATAAACATATCGGGCTACGGCTTCGATGGAGCTGGCAACTAGGATTCCAAGATTCCCTAGAACAATTCTCCATCCTTGAAGCAGACTGATTTTCTCACTTTTCCGCGGATACTTCTCCCTAACGGAAGGTTTCTTTAAAGCTTTCTCATTTTCCCTCAATATGAGTAGAGTTAAGAGAAATGTTGTGACCCCGAAAACGCCTACGCTGAGATATAGTGCATGAAAATTCCATAAGGTGATGGATAATATTAGTCCACCTAGGAATGGCGCTATAGCTCGCCCTACAATCGTTGCTGAAGTAAAGATGGATATTTTCTCCCCCCTCTTAGAGGGAAAATATTCTGCAATTGCCGCCCTTGCAACGGGCACGAAAATGGCGGTTGCGAATCCATGATAGAAGCGTACCAGGGCAAGCTGCCACCATGAATTAACTAGGAGATAAAAGAATGGGGCTGAAGCAAACACCATGCTGGAAGCCAAAAGAACCTTCCTTCTGCCAAATATGTCTGAGAGGGAGCCTGCTGGAAGGCTGATCAAAACGCCGGGGAGAGTGGAGGCTGCGGCGACAAATCCCATAAATGCTTCGGGGGTTCCCAAGCTTTCTGCGAAGGGGTTTAGAACAGGGTTCTTGGACATCGTTGAGCTCAGAATTGCAAATGCGCCTATAATGCATATGGCGAAGAAAAAGCGTTCCGATTTCGTTTGATTGGACGCCATATTTGCTTTCCTTCCTCTATTCCTCATTTCTTGATAAGTAAAATTTACCTTGTAACTTCTTTAAAAATATGAGGAAATTCCATGATGCGGATTTATTTTTGAGGAACATTAGGCTAATCAAGCACTTTTAAACCATGAGCCCTTAGAGAGTTAATGATGCTGGGTTTAGATAAAATTTTAACTACAGCGTAGCCGAATCCGGCGATCGCTATTAAACTGCTTAGGAAGATGCTTATAAACATGGCTAGTGGAGCTGGCATAAACATGAGCATTGATGGGGGGTCAAAAAACAGCCATAAGTAACCTCCCCCAACAATCGCCGCAATTATAAGCGACCCAACGGTATAGGCTGCTAGGCGGTGCTTCCTCAGCAACATGATGGCGTAGGCGGCTAGGAAATTTGCAAGGGAACCAAATACTATATCAATGGCTCCAATGGGGCCGAAAGCATTTACAATTATACAGCCGATGGTAACACCTACAGCAACCGACTTACCAAATAATGCTGAAAGAGCAATCAGAAAATCAGCTAACCTCAATTGGATGGGGCCGAAAACACTTGGATTACCAGCTGGAGAAAACATTTGCAAAATATTGACTGCAACATATAGCGATGCGAAAACCGATGAAAGCATAATGTCCTTAGAGCCGATTCTCAAAGCATACACCCGGAATAAAATAGACCGCATACCCCGTATTTAAATTCTATTTAGAGAATTCAACTTAAATAAGACTTATTCGAAGCGTTGATTTATGGAGAAAATGTTTATTATTTTGAATTAATGTTACTTTTGTCTGGCTGAACTAAGCTCTGATGGGTGGAACCATGCATGTTTAAAGAAGAAATAAAGAGGGTTGAGGAGGAGGTTATAACAAAAGCGATAATTCGGAAGAGCATGGAGGACTGGATGAAACTTGTGGAAATGGATGTAATTGTTGTAGGTGCAGGGCCTTCCGGCTTAACTGCGGCAATACAGCTCGCCAAGGCCGGGCTGAAAACCGTTGTTTTCGAAAAGAGGTTGTCTTTTGGAGGAGGGATTGGCGGAGGGGGGATGCAGTTTCATAAGATTGTTGTTCAGTTTCCAGCGGACAGAATTTTACGGGAAGCTGGATGCAATCTAGAGTCTCTGGAGGAAGGCGTATATGTTGTGGATGCGGCTGAAATGATTGCAAAGCTGGCTTCTAGGGCCATTGATGCTGGCGCAAAAATAATTTTGGGCGTAACGGTTGAAGACATAGTGTATCGGGAGGATCCGTTAAGAATAGTGGGTGTTGTCGTGCAATGGTCGTCGGTTAGGCTGTCAGGATTGCATGTTGATCCGTTAGCCGTAAAGGCGAAGGCAGTTATAGATTGCACGGGTCACGACGCCGAGGTCGTTACGGTTGCTTCAAAAAAAATTCCTGAATTGGGAGTTTCAATTAAGGGTGGGAAGCCTATGTGGGCCTCCCGTGCAGAAGGGCTTATTGTCGAAAAAACTAGGGAGGTTTATCCGGGGCTATTTGTTGCCGGAATGGCCGTGGCAGCTCTAGATCAACTACCGCGTATGGGGCCAATCTTCGGCGGAATGTTGCTTAGTGGAGAAAAAGTAGCCCGCCTTGTTATAGAAAAATTGGG
>CAYNMB010000066.1:0-2349 GCA_964398235.1 uncultured Candidatus Bathyarchaeia archaeon
TGTGCAGAGAATTTAAATATCATTTTTTGTTATAATTTCAAATATGGATAATATGAAGGCGCTTTACAGCAGCATACTGCTTAGGTTTGGCTTGAATGAGTTTACTACAGAAGATTTTAAGAGGATTTTTAAGAAGGCTAACCCTAACCTTATACTACATCGTCTGCAGGAGCGAGGCTACCTCACAAGAGCTTCAAGGGGAGTCTATAGAGCTTCTTCCCCCTTCACCTTGATTTTAGAGTGGGCTGGATGGAAATGGCGGGATAAAATCCGTAACAAGGAATATGTTCCCATGTTGGAATTCATAGTTTCGAGGCTGATCACTTTTTTCTCCGAGAAATTAGTGTCAATCGTCCTTTTCGGCTCCATCGCGTATGGGGAGGCTAAAAAGGAGAGCGACATAGATCTTTTGGTGGTGGCGGATGGTCTTCCTGAGAGATATTCTGAAAGATTGAGTTTTCTTAGAAAAGCCTTAACGGGGATAGATGAGCTTAGATTAAGAATTTGGCGGAGGATGGGTAGATATCCCCTAGTGGATGCTATAATCCTAACTCCCCATGAAGCTAGAGTAAGCCATCCATTCTACTTGGATATGGTGGATAATGCCATAATTATATATGATAGGGAAAACTTCATGAAGCGGAAGTTTAAAGAACTGAAGGAAAAGCTGAGTAAAATAGGGGCTAGAAAAGTGGTTCTTCCCGATGGTCGGTGGTATTGGGAGCTAAAAGAAAGCCTACATAAGGGTGAGGTCATTCAATTATGAGAACAGATGTCATGGCTAGAGATTACCTTAAGAGAGCTAAGTCTAGGCTGATTGACGCTGAATCCGCTCTTAAAAGGGGAGATTACCCGGAGACTGTGAGATACTCTCAAGAGTCTGTGGAGCTTATGTTGAAAGCCTGCCTAAGAACCGTAGCCGTCGAATATCCTAAAGTGCACGATGTAGGAGACGTTCTTAAACTCAGCCGAAAGAAATTTCCCAAGTGGATGAGGAGGGAAATAGATAAGCTTGCGGAGATCTCCCATGATTTGGCTGATAAAAGGGCTCCCAGCATGTATGGTATAGAGGCTCTAGGAAAGACTCCAAGCCAGCTCTTCGACAAGGAGGAAGCCGAGGAAGCCTTAGAGAAAGCTAAATACACTTACAGAATTGTCTCAAGGTTCATAAGAGAATTCTATTCCGTCAACACTTCCCGAAAACAAGAAGAGGAGAAGGGGGCTTAAATGGATTCTAGCGGCTTCTCGAGGAAACTGAATATTTCCTCGATTTCTTTGAGCTTCTCTTTTAATGCTGTTAGTTTACTTTGGAGAGGACTGCAGATTTTAACATATTCTTCCTCCGTGATTTCCCCTAAGCTGTAGGCAACTGTAACCCTTTCAACCTGCACGCTGATTCTCTTAATTTCATCCCGTATTTGCGTTGCATGGGGCTCTAGAGCCACGCTCATCCCCCTCAATGTTTTGATTTTTTCATTCAACATCTTCAAATATTTCTGCCTAAACTCATTGTATATTTCTTCAGTAAGCCTATCTTTCTGCGACTCAAGAACCTTAAGCTTTCTACCGAAATCCTTTATCTGTTCAATCGTGCTCCTTATATCCTCTAGAACCTCATCTATGGTCTTCTGCCTCTTAGGCGCCTCCCTTACAATACTCATCCTCAGCTGCATGTCACGCCACGTGGAGAAACCAATAACCTGCGCCTCTAAATCACGGAATATCTTCCCTATCTGCTCATACTCAGCATAGGATCTAGGAACCTCCACCTCTAATGCCAAGGTCTCCCCGCTCCTTATACCCTTTATTTCACAGGGTATTGTAACCATCCCGGGACCTAAAGCGATGAAGGATATTGAAAAAGATCCGTCAGCCCGAACCTCACTTTTAATCGAATGGGGATCCACAACGGAGCGTGGAATCTGTCCAAGAACTTCTTTAAGATAATTATGCAGTAATTCACCGTTTTGAATAGTTTCTCTGATGGGTAAAGGAAAGATAACCTTATCTTCCTTGGCTATCAGCTCGCCTGCTATTTCACGACTCTTCGCCCTACCCATTAAGCTCAACCCCTGAGCCCTCACTGATGGAATATACCCCCCAAGAAAAACCATGACCACCCCTGTGAATAACGCCACAAAGATGGTGAAAACCGACCACTCCGCATAGAACGGGGGAGCCGCAACTCCAAGCATAGACGACAAGAAAGATACGAGAATCACTAAAAGATAGCTTCCGAAGAATCCTATGAAAGTACCCATCAATCCTAGGAGCATAATCTCCGTTAGGAAGGTGAAGAAAACGTTTCTTGGATCCAGCCCAAAGACCGCCAGCGTAAACATCTCTCTC
>CAYNMB010000066.1:2449-4377 GCA_964398235.1 uncultured Candidatus Bathyarchaeia archaeon
AAGAGGGGAACATTATCCAATCTCTTTATTTCCGCCAGCTGGGTTGGATCAAACTTGCCGACTACACGAAAGAGACCATAGCTCTTGTCTTTAGTAATTATGCTTTCATCTAAAACTATCAGTTCTTCCATTTCAAGAGTGACGTAATCTCCAATTGACACATCATATGTGGTTGGTACAATAACCACCCTCTCATTAACGGAAAAGTCGCTCCAGAAACCCCTAATATACTGGGACAGATTATAATATTTGTCCATGAAGGTTGGATCCACAAGATATAGGAAAATCAACTGTCTCGGGCCCTCTGAAGTAAGCCGGATGAAACCGTTTCGGAAAATTTGAATATCTCCCGGCTGATCCATGGGGTCAATATATTCCATGTAAGTGACGTTCTCACACCATTCCTGCTTGCTAATCCACTCTATATCATGCTCATTTAACGCGGGAGAATAACGGTCATGTTCTATTATCAGACATGGAACATGTGAACCGATCCAAGTCCGCCTCACTTTACTTTCTCTTGCAATCGAAATGTTTGTGAAGAGTATAGAAGAGGAGACCACGACAGCTATGGTTATTAAAGTCAATATTGTCCTGAACGGCCTCCTCTTTAAGCCTCTTACACCCAAACGCATCGCCAAGTCAGTTATAGAAGCCCTTCTCAGAGCAAACAGCATCATAACAAAGTATGTTGACGCCCCAATTACGAAGGTTCCAAGGGCAATGGTGAAGTAATCTATGACCGAAACTGAAAAACTAATGGCCTTTTCAATGAGAATTGCACATGCTATTTTAGATGAAGGGTTGGTGTAGGAGAATAACAGCATTAGGAGAATGAATAATAGGATTTTGGTTAGAAGCCTCTTTTTATTTTCAGCAACCTCCTCAAATATGAAATTCGAAAGTATCGATGCCGTGCCATATGCAAAGAAGCTTACGCCAAATGCGCTTAGAAGAGCAAGGTTTCTCTGGTTTGACAGCCATTCCCTTAAGTCTGCAACTCTTCTGGCAAAAAGTTTCATTCCATTAAGCGCGGCACTATATTCTCTTTTCTGATAGAAATTCAAAGATCTATTAGCTAGGTTTTTAAGGGAACCGTATTCTCCGACTTCATGGATGAGTGAAAGCCCAGCTGACTTAAACCAATTTATCTCCCTTTCCAAGCTCTCAAGCTCGTTACCCGTATAGAAGCTCGCCGCATAATACATCCAATTTATGAAAGAAACATTTTCATCTATCAATATCTTGAGCGGAGGATAGGAATACTTTTCTGAATCTACGGTTGTTATATAGATATAGTAGTCTAATGGTACGAGATATTGGCTTTCATAAAATTCCTTTTCCCCAACCTCCTCAGAGATAACCTTTGCTGAGGGATTTACATATATTATTGACTGGTCGCCGGTAACTGGATCACTATCTGAAATATTTATTATCTTACTTCTCAGAACCCTGCAATCAACCTGTAAAAATATGTTGTTGTCGATTTTTTCTTGAAGTATTGCTATCCGCAGATTTCTATAATCAACTGTTCCTGAAATATATTCTGCCGTGTATTCAGCGTCTTCGATAAAAACATTATTAACCTCTATTATCGTGTAATTTCCCACTAACGTTATCCGCGTTATTCTTGGAGGACTCTTCGAAGTTTTGTCGGGATATTCCCCTAAGAGAATTGTTGCATTACCATGCTCATCGGTAAAATATGGTCCCGCCTGCAGATTGCCCCAAACCGTAGAAACCACGAGTGATATGGAGGTATTGGTTATCGGCATATCGGTTTCATATTCCCTCAGCTGTAGAGTTAACCAAACATTAACGGTTTCATCAGAGCATTTAGCTTCATAGGAAAAATCTGCAAACAATATTACTAGAGAAAATAGTGCAACCGCCAACAATCTATATTTATCAACTATTTTATTAACCCT
>CAYNMB010000066.1:4477-6766 GCA_964398235.1 uncultured Candidatus Bathyarchaeia archaeon
CCTCATCTTCTCCTCCTACCACTTAATTCCATAATTTTTGTCTCATATTCCTCCTTTAATTTCCTATAAATTTTATACTCCACTAATCCACTGCTATACATGGATTCCAGTTTAGCAAGCATCCTCCTATAACGCCTATACTCCATGGGTTTTTTAAGCCTGTTCCGTTCAATCAGTAGGGAAAGTATAGATAGTGGAAGAGAAACTAGGAAAAGAATGATCCAAACTCCATGATGAATTGAGCAATTGATTGTGCCACTATAATTGTCCATCAAGTTTATGTTTAGTGATCCAAAAAATATGCCGCTGTGAACTGAAAAATCATATTTGCCTGAAGGAAGTAGTAGCGTTACTCTTCCCTGCTCATCAGTTTCCGCCTCTTTTATCGTTAGGGTGGTAGACCGCCAGCTATATGGACGCCAATGCCACACTACCCGGGTCACATAAACTTTAGAATAGGGAATAGGGTTGCCGCTTGGATCAGTCACTCTGAGAGACGCTTCAAAAACTGAGGCTTTTATGCTGACGTTTCTCTGTAATCCAGTATTTATAACCCCCGAATAAACTTCGAATCCTAGAAAATCTACAAAAACCCTGTATTCGTCAACATAGATGTTGTTAATTTTAATGCAGCCGTTTTGGTCGGTATAGCCTCTAAAAACAGTGTTTCCAGCACTATCTTGTAAAGTGACGGTTGCATTTTGAAGAGGTGTTTCTGCATGGGTTGATGCAAGGACTCTAAATTCTAGGGATGTTCTCTGACATTCCAGTATTATGTCTTTAGATTCGCTGACATTCAATATTTTTTCTCCTATCACTTTACTCCTTTTAACCACAATCCTATAGGTCCCATTCCATACGCCGTTAAACACTACTGTTCCATTCTCATCTGTTACAGCATCATGCGTTAAACGCCACATGGTGGTTACATTTTCGCCCGCCGCCATTGTTGTAGTGCTATTTTGCGAATAATTTATCGTCTGTTCATAAAGGAGAACTGATGCTCCCGCCACATATCTTTCTTCTAGGTCGATGCAGGTGATCCGCAATCTATAAGCCCATGTTTTAATTACAAAAAGCCCTGATCTATTCACATAGATCTGCTGCCGCCCCACTATTCTACCGTTATCGCTGACTAAAACAATATACAAGTTTTCCTCAAGATTTATGCTTAAACTGCCATTATTATCTGATCTTCCGCTCAAAATTAATGTTCCATTAATATCATATATGGATACATTTAACCCTCTGAAATAGGTTGCTTCATCCCAATCAGTTATCAGCAATGTAACATTATATGAGGTTGCATTGCTTTCAATACTTGTCTGATTTAAGGATGCATTTTCATTAAATTCGGATTCCATAGCATAGCATGTTGTAAATAACGGGCTTAAGCAATATAGTGATCCGGCTATTAAAACTAATAAAAATAATCTGGAGGCATCTGCTTTCTTAATCATTGCATTTCCCTCAATAATTCAGAAGACCTAAATATTTTCATATCCATGTCATCAATATATCCTCTAATTTTAGAAATCTCTTCTTCCAGTCTCCTTAAAGAGCCGCGGAGGGAGCGAGCCCTGTATTCAAATGTACGGCGATCAATTTCCCCGACAGCTAATCTCACCTCAATTTCTTTGATTTCATCCCTTAGCTGGGAGGCTTTCGTCTCTAGGTCCATCATCTCCTTGATCTTGTCACGTCTAATTGCGCTCCATTCCTCTGTAAGCACGTTTAAGCGCTGTTGACATATCTGTTTGGCTTTTTCAATGTTCTCTGAAATTGAGGGAGATCCCTTCCTTCTCATGATTGACAGATATCTTTCGATCATCGAAATTTCTTCTTCAAAGGTTAGTGAGGATAGCGCTGAATCTATTTTATTAATTATTTCCTGCCATCTATATGCTGGCGAGTAAGTTTCCTCTACGGAGCTCCTGCCATAAATACTGCTATAGCTTTGAGTACGCGTTTCTGCTTCTTTTATCCCTATCTTTTCCCTCGCCCACTCAATCTTCGCCCTAGCTCTAAGTAGTTCTAGGTTCTCTCTGATTTTGAAGACTTCCTCTATGCTTAGAGATAAATTGTTGCTTATTTCATCCAATAGGATATTATATACATTTTCTGAAATTTCACCGGCCTTCAACATTTTTGTAAGTTCCTCTAGCCTTATGGATGCCTCCTTAATTTCCTTTATATACGACTGAAAAACCTTAAGCTGATTATTCACTTCATTTGCGATTTCCCTAACTGAAAATGACCATGTTGGAGTTTCCTCTTCCTTGCGGGAGG